>NZ_WANV01000024.1 GCF_015521605.1 Thermococcus sp. | reverse complement strand
ATATACTATAGTGACCAACTGGTCTAATGCCAATATACTACGTCTATATATATGCATATGCTTCACTAGTTGCTATCGTTGCAGAGTGTGGAACTGGTATTGGGTGTATTGCAGGGTTACTGGCAGCAACAACAAGTACAAGAGCATTATGTGGGTATTGGAAAGTATGCCTGACGATAGCGGGTGTATATACCCTATCCTGCACCTACGCATAGAGCTTTATATTTTTATTTTGCATATCCAGGTATGGAGGTGAAGTCCTATGGGTGTCTGGGCGTGGATTGCTTTAATATGTTTAGCAATCTGGATATTTGATTTTGTTCATAATGAAAAAATAAAACATACCAAAACAAAGAAACTCAAGATGGCTTACGAATTTGGATATATTGCCATGGGTACTGCGTTTCTACTTGCTGCACTATTGGAACTTGGGCTGATCTCCGTTAATTCTCAAATAACTTGGCTCATGGTAATGTTGCCGGTGATAACACTATCTATGATTGCGCTGGGTATGTGGCATAGGAGTCACAACGACGACAATAATTTATCTCGTGGGGCAAATTAAAAGCTTTAGTGGTTTTAAATGACATCAGCCATATAACTGGATAACCCGAGTCTGTTCCCCATCTTTTATAAACCCCTCCCCCTACCCCCAACCATGGGCCACTACTACTCCGAAGAGCCAGGCACGCCGTTGAAAACCAAGACGATAGAGGTCTGCCTTAGGGGTCAGTGCTTCAGGTTCATCACAGCCAGTGGAGTCTTCTCCTTCGGGAAACTCGACAGGGGGACCGAGTTACTCATAGAGAACATGGTGCTCGACGATGACTGGCGCGTCCTCGACCTCGGCTGCGGCTACGGGGCAATAGGCATAGTCGCTTCCCGCTTCGTTGACTACGTGGTGATGACCGACGTTAACAGGCGCGCCATCAAGATAGCGAGGAAAAATTTAAAAATCAACGGCGTTAGAAACGCCGAGGTGAGATGGGGAAGCCTCTACGAACCCGTTAGGGGCGAAAAGTTCGACGCAATCATCACTAATCCCCCGGTGCACGCGGGAAAGGAAGTGCTGAGGGAAATAGTTATAAACGCTCCCCGGCATCTCAACGATGGAGGCCTCCTGCAACTTGTTATCAAGACGAAGCAGGGGGCAAAGTATATTAAGGCTCTAATGAATGACCACTTCACCGAAGTGAGAGAGCTGGCGAAGGGGAGCGGCTACCGCGTGTATGCCGGGATCGCCTAGCCTGGGATGGCGCGGGCCTTGAGAGCCCGTGTCCGTATGGACACCGGGGTTCAAATCCCCGTCCCGGCGCCAAAATCCTCTATGAAGGATTGAGATGGAGGTGTATTCGTAATGACGGACAACTTCAGACACATCGTCCGTGTAGCGGGAGTTGATTTGGACGGAAATAAGCAGTTGAGATGGGCCCTTACGGGCATCAGGGGTATAGGCATAAACTTCGCTACGATGGTGCTCAGGGTTGCAGGAATAGACCCGTACATGAAGACCGGTTACCTGACCGACGAGCAGGTCAAGACCATAGAGAAGATCCTTGAGGATCCGGTTGCCCACGGCATACCCGCCTGGGCCGTCAACAGGCCGAAGGACTACGAGACAGGCAAGGACATGCACCTTATCACCGCCAAGCTCGTCATGGCTTGGCGTGAGGACGTTAACAGGCTCAGGCGCATCAGGGCTTACCGCGGCATAAGGCACGAGCTCGGTCTTCCGCTCCGCGGACAGAGGACCCGGTCGAACTTCAGGCACGGCACCACGATTGGCGTGAGAAGGAAGAAGAAGTGAGGTGGTTTAGATGGGAGACCCTAAGAGACAGAGAAAAAGGTACGAGACTCCCTCTCACCCCTGGATTAAGGAGAGGCTCGACCGCGAGAGAGTCCTCATGAGGAAGTACGCCCTCAAGAACAAGAAGGAGCTCTGGCGCCACGAGACCCAGCTCAAGGAGTTCAGGCGTAGGGCTAGGCGCCTCCTTGCAGCCCGCGGCAAGCAGGCCGAGATCGAGAGGGTCCAGCTCCTCCAGAGGCTCAACAGGCTGGGCCTCCTCCCGGCCGATGCCGTCCTGGATGACGTTCTCTCACTCACCGTTGAGGATGTCCTTGACAGGCGCCTTCAGACCCTCGTCTACAAGAAGGGCCTCGCCAGGACCATCAGGCAGGCCAGGCAGCTCATAGTCCACGGCCACATCGAGGTCAACGGACAGATCATCCGTTCTCCGGGATATCTCGTCCTCAGGGAGGAGGAAGACGCCATAACGTACTCGAAGACCTCTCCTTTCGCCAAGGAGAGCCACCCCGAGAGGATGGTTATTGAACAGGCTAAGCAGGGTGAGGCCTCATGAGTGAGGAAGTTCAGCAGCAGGTTAACCTTAAGAAGAAGGAGAAGTGGGGAGTTGCCCACATCTACTCCTCCTACAACAACACCATCATCCACATCACCGACCTCACCGGGGCCGAGACCGTCAGCAGGTGGAGCGGTGGTATGGTCGTCAAGGCAGACAGGGACGAGCCCTCCCCGTACGCGGCCATGATTGCCGCCAGAAGGGCCGCCGAAGAGGCTATGGAGAAGGGCTTCGTCGGCGTTCACATCAAGGTTCGCGCCCCGGGAGGAAGCAAGAGCAAGAGCCCCGGACCGGGTGCCCAGGCAGCCATCCGTGCCCTCGCCAGGGCAGGTCTTAGGATAGGAAGGGTTGAGGACGTCACCCCGATTCCGCACGACGGCACAAGGCCGAAGGGCGGAAGAAGGGGCAGGCGTGTCTGACCCCACAACTTCTTTTTTGGTGATGCCGATGGAGCCAAAGTTTCAGATTCTTGAGAAAAGGGAGGACTCGATTAAGTTCATCATCGAGGGAGTTGACGTTCCCTTCGCCAACGCTCTGAGGAGAACCATCCTCGCCGAGGTTCCTACCTTCGCAGTTGACGAGGTCGAGTTCTTCGAGAACGATTCGGCCCTTTTTGACGAGATAATCGCCCACAGACTGGCGATGATTCCGCTCACCACCCCGGTCGAGAGGTTTTCACTCGACTCCCTTGAGCTTGAGGACTACACGGTCACGCTCTCCCTTGAGGCTGAGGGGCCGGGAATGGTTTACTCCGGCGACCTGAAGAGCGACGATGAGGGAGTCAAGCCCGCCAACCCGGACATCCCGATAGTCAAGCTCGCCGAGGGGCAGAGGCTTACCCTCAACGCCTACGCGAGGCTTGGACGCGGAAAGGATCACGCCAAGTGGCAGCCGGGCTTTGTCTACTACAAGTACCTCACGAAGATACACGTCAGCAAGGAAGTTCCCGACTGGGAAGAGCTCAAGAATCTTGCCGAGAGGCGCGGTCTTCCCGTTGAGGAGACCGATGAGGAGCTCATCATAACTACCACAAAGGCCTTCTACCTCCCAAGGAAATTCGAGGCCTATCAGGGTGACAAGATACGGGAAGAGGTAGTTCCCGGGACGTTCGTGTTTACCGTCGAGACCAACGGAGAGCTCCCCGTTGAGGAAATCGTGGCCATAGCCCTCAAAATCCTCATGAGGAAGAGCGATAGATTTATAAGCGAACTCCATAAATTAGCGTCCGACTGACGCGGGGGTTGCCGAGCCTGGTCAAAGGCGCGGGATTCAGGGTCCCGTCCCGTAGGGGTTCCGGGGTTCAAATCCCCGCCCCCGCACCAGTATTTACGCTCACCCCGTTGGATCTGTCGGTTTCCCACCTGCGAGAGAGCGTTAAGGAGGTATGTTCATGGTCAAGAGAACCGGACCCACTGACATCAACCTGAGGAGGCTCATCCGCTACCTCAGAAAGAAGTCGAATGAGGAAGGGGTTAAGATATGGAAGGACATAGCCTGGCGCCTTGAGAGGCCTAGGAGGCAGAGGGCCGAGGTTAACGTCAGCAGGATCAACCGTTACACCAAGGAGGGCGACGTCGTCATCGTCCCCGGAAGCGTCCTCGGTGCAGGAAAGCTTGAGCACAAGGTCACCGTTGCGGCTTGGAAGTTCAGCGAGACGGCAAAGAAGAAAATAGTCGAGGCCGGTGGAGAGGTCCTCACCATTGAGGAGCTCATTGAGAGGAACCCGAAGGGTAGTGGAGTAATCATAATGGAGTGATGGGCCATGAGGATAATTAACGCTGAAGGACTCATACTCGGAAGGCTCGCCTCGAAGGTCGCCAAGATGCTCCTTGAGGGCGAGGAGGTTGTCATAGTCAACGCCGACAAGGCCATCATCACCGGCAACAGGGAGGACATCTTCGCCAAGTACAAGCAGAGGACCGAGCTGAGAACCAGAACCAACCCGAGGAGGGGTCCGTTCTACCCGAAGAGGAGCGACGAGATAGTGAGGAGAACCGTCAGGGGAATGCTCCCCTGGAAGACCGACCGCGGAAGGAAGGCCTTCAAGAGGCTCAAGGTCTACGCTGGCGTTCCGAAGGAGTTCGAGGGTAAGGAGCTTGAGACCATAATCGAGGCCCACATGTCGAGGCTTGCAACGCCAAAGTACGTTACCGTTGGCGAGGTTGCCAAGTTCCTCGGTGGAAAGTTCTGAGGTGAGAGAAGATGAAGGTCATCCAGACTGCTGGTAAGAGAAAGACGGCCATTGCGAGGGCCACCATCAGGGAAGGAAAGGGCCGCGTCAGGATCAACCACAAGCCGGTTGAGATCATCGAGCCCGAGATAGCGCGCTTCACCATCATGGAGCCGCTCGTTCTGGCGGGCGAGGAGATAGTCAGCAAGGTCGACATAGACGTCAAGGTCGAGGGTGGAGGCTTCATGGGACAGGCAGAGGCCGCGCGCGTCGCCATAGCCAGGGCGCTCGTCGAGTGGACCAACGACATGAACCTCAAGGAAAAGTTTATGAAGTACGACAGAACCATGCTCGTCGGGGACAGCAGGCGCACCGAGCCGCACAAGCCCAACCGCTCAACGAAGGGTCCAAGGGCCAAGAGGCAGAAATCCTACCGCTGATGGCTTTCCTTTAATTCATTCGAGAAGGTGATACGGGTGATAGTCCCCGTCAGGTGCTTCACGTGTGGAAAGGTCATAGGAGACAAATACTACGAGTTCAAGGCCCGGGTTGAGAAGGGCGAGGATCCCGAGAAGGTCCTCGACGACCTCGGGGTCGAGAGGTACTGCTGCAGGAGAACCCTGCTGAGCCACGTCGAGCTCATAGACCAGGTAATGGTATACAGGGTATACTGAAAAACCACATTTCTGGGGGGCCGTGGGGTAGCTTGGTCTATCCTCCCGGCTTGGGGTGCCGGAGACCCGGGTTCAAATCCCGGCGGCCCCACCAAAATTTGCACGGGTGGTTGGAATGTTCAGGTACACGAGATTTGAAAAGGCCCGTATAATTGGAGCGAGGGCCCTCCAGATAGCGATGGGTGCGCCAATACTCATCGACGTCCCGGAAGGAATCACGCCGCTCGACGCCGCGCTGCTTGAGTTTGAGAAGGGAATAATCCCACTCACCGTAATCAGGCCGAGCTGATGAAAAATGACCGTGATAGAGAACGTAATCGGCAGGGTCGCGGTGCTCAAGGGGGGCAGATATTCCGTCGAGGTGGACGTCATAACCAGCTCGGGCTTTGGGAGATTTGCCGCACCCATAGACGAGAACCCGAGCCTGTACATAGCCGAGGCCCACCGTGCCGTGAGCGAGGTTGACGAGATAATCGGGCCCGAGCTGATAGGCTTCGATGCCAGCGAGCAGGAGCTCATAGACAGCTACCTCTGGGAGATAGACGGCACCGAGAATTTCAGCCATATCGGGGCCAACACCGCGCTGGCGGTGTCAATAGCAGTCGCCAAGGCCGCAGCGAGCGTCAAGAGGATGCCCCTCTACAGCTATATCGGCGGCACCTTTACGACCGAGCTACCCGTCCCGATACTGGAGATAGCTGGCGACGAGGCCTTTGACTACTACGTGATGGTTCGTGACCTCATGGAGATAACCGATGTCGTTGACGCCGCCAACAAGGTCATTGAGCACGCGGGAGACCGAACCGTGGGAGCCTTTTCAGCGGCAACAGAAAAGGCCACCGACGAGCTCGGCCTTGAGGTTGCCCTCGGCCTCGTGCAGAAGGTCCCGATGGAGATGGAAGAAGTGCTCTCCATAGTTGAGGACAACAACGTGGCCTACATAAAGCCCCTCGGCGACGAGGAGCTGTTCCTTGAGTTGATAGCCGGCACCCACGAGGTGTTCGTTGACGGCGAGCACCTCTTCCGCGAGAAGGATATACTCGACAGGCGCTACTACAACGCCCTGTCAATAAAGCCGATAAACCTGGGCACGCTCACCGACTTATACAACCTCGTGAACGACGCGAAGTCGGAGAGGATAACCCCCATCCTCGCGGAGGCTCGCTACGAGTCCTCCGACGAGGCACTGGCCCACCTCGCGGTGGGTCTGCGCTGCCCGGCGATGGTGCTCCGGGGGGACTCCATCGCCAAGCTGAACGAGCTGATAAGAATAGCCGAAGATTTGGGTGAAAGGGGTAGGATAATAACCTTTGAAGGATGAGGAGGTGTGAAGAATGGAGGAATACCTTGTTCCACTCGACCAGTACCTTGCCGCCGGTGTCCACATCGGCACCCAGCAGAAGACTCAGGACATGAAGAAGTTCATCTACCGCGTCAGGCAGGACGGCCTCTACGTCCTCGACGTCAGGAAGACCGACGAGAGGCTCAGGATAGCCGGTAAGTTCCTTGCCAAGTTCGATCCTGCCAACATACTCGCCGTCAGCGTCAGGCTCTACGGCCAGAAGCCGGTGAAGAAGTTCGGCGACGTTACCGGTGCCAGGGCCATTCCGGGACGCTTCCTGCCAGGAACCATGACCAACCCGCAGGTCAAGAACTTCATGGAGCCCGACGTCCTCATAGTCACCGACCCGAGGGCCGACCACCAGGCCATGAAGGAGGCCATAGAGATAGGAATCCCGATAGTTGCCCTCGTCGACACCGAGAACTTCCTCAGCTACGTCGATGTTGCCATACCGACCAACAACAAGGGTAGGAAAGCTTTGGCGCTCATCTACTGGATCCTCGCGAGGGAGGTTCTCTACAACAGGAAGGAGATAGAGAGCAGGGAGGACTTCAAGGTCCCGGTCGAGGACTTTGAGATGAGGATCATCAGAACCTGAGGGGAAGATTTTTAACGCCCCTCGCTTTACTCTCCCTCGCGCGGGGGTGCCCGAGCCTGGCCAAAGGGGGCGGACTTAAGATCCGCTGCCGCAGGGCTGCGCGGGTTCGAATCCCGTCCCCCGCACCAAAGGTTTAAAAGTCCGTGGGGATAGGTGTGTTGGATTAAGATCATGAGGTGATCACGATGGCGAGATTCCCAGAGGCTGAGGCCAGAATCTTTAGGAAGTACATCTGCATGCGTTGCGGCGCCACTAACCCGTGGAAGGCCAAGAAGTGCAGAAAGTGCGGCTACAAGGGTCTCCGCCCGAAGGCGAGAGAGCCGCGCGGTGGAATGGGACGCTGAGGGCTTTAGCCCTCAAAGGTTTCTCTTTTGCACTTTTCTCGGTCATAAATTGGAAGCTACTCTTTGAGCTTTGAGAGCATGTTCTCAAGAAAAGCTATGCCCTCCTCAAAGAGCTTCTCCCCCTCAGGGGTGAGCTTGTAGTACTTCCTCGACGGCTTTCCCGTCTCACTCTCCTGCCATTCTGCGGTAACGTATCCGTCCTTCTCCAACTTGTAGAGAACGACGTAGGAGCTGACGGTTGCTGGCTCAAAGTTGAAGGCTTCCTTTATCCTCTCCTTGAGCTCGTACGCGTACATGGGTCTCTCCTTCAGAAGCCTGAGGATATAAAGCCACAGGACTTCCTTCGTTATCTTGTTTTTGAGCCTCTCCATCGGGGTCGTCATGGCCTTCACACCTACTTTTATGCTTTAGAAATATTTTGGAATCGTGTAATTTAAACATTTTGGCAAAAACGTTTTATTCTCCAGTGCACGACTGATATTAGGTGACTGAAATGGAGTTCAACGTAAATGCAATGGTGGGTGACATTGGGGTTGGGGGCGTTGTGGGTTTTGTCACAGGATATGCCCTGAAAAAACTAATGAAGCTCGCACTGGCCCTTATAGGGGCTTATGTCCTGAGTCTGTTCTGGCTCCAGCAGAAGGGTGTCATAACAGTGAACCAGGACAGGCTGTTCAACCTTGCCAGTGGATGGACAAGTGAGATAATCGGCCTGTCCGACAAAGTTCTGGGGATACTTCCTGGAACTGGGGCGTTTGTCGTGGGGTTCTATCTGGGCTTCCAAAAAGGTTAAATTTTTCCTTTTCCCTCTTCATCCATGAGCTACGAGCGCCGGGTCATTATACGCCATTCGCTCGCATCGGTGGTTGCCCTGGGCCTCACTGGGCTGACCAGGTTTCTGTACAGCGCAATAGTCGCCAGGCGCTTTGGCCTTGAGGAGCTGGGGATGGCGAACTCTCTTATCTCGCAGGCCTTCTTTGTCGCCATACCCCTGAGCTTCTTTGCGATAGCCCTTGGCAAATACGCCTCTGAATTCTTGGGGGCCGGCAGAGCCGATTTGATACGCTCAGTAACCCTGCCTTCGTTCCTCCTCCCGCTGGCCGGCCTTCTCCTGCTTCCCGTAAATCTCTACCTGGGAGTCCTTGCAACGCTCAGGGGAATTCAGCTGACCCTCAGGAACTTCCTCTACGGCATCCACCGGGGAGAGCACTACGCCTACATGATAACACTGGCTTTCGCGGGTTTCCTTGGCGGGTTTCTACTCCCCAACGTCTTCGCTCCATACCTGCTTTTCCTTGGGTTAATTGCGCTCTTCTCCGCCGCCTACCTGGTGAGGTTTGACCTAATTGGAAAGCCCCGGAGGAAAGAAATGGGCCTTCTCATATCGTATTCGGCGTTTGCGTTCCTGGGAACCCTCTCGGGTGTCTTCCTGATACAGGGCCCCTATTTCATGAGCGAATATCTCTCCGGCCCGGGGGTTGCAGGCGTGGTGTCCGCGATACTCTCCGCGGCCTTTCTCCTGACGTATCTCCCCCAGGTTCTCCAGTCGGCCATAATGCCCCTCTTTTCCTACAAGTACGGCAAAAACGAGGAGGACTATATCAAATTCCTCGCCGAGAAGACAACGACCCTCCTGATACTGGTGACCAGCATCGCAGTGTTCATTCTCATGCTGCTCGGCAGAGAGGTTCTCTCGGCAATATTTGGCTTCGATGTGGGCCCCGCCTTCTACCTGGCCCTCATGGCGATGGAGGTTTACATAGCCTACAATCCCAGCATAGTTGCCCTGAATTCAACAGCCTACGTTAAAAAAGGAACCTTCGTGGCACTTCTTGGGGCCTTGGCGGTTTTAGTTTCGTGGTTCTATCTGATACCGGCGTTTGAGGCCGTGGGTGTTATGGGGGGTCTGATGCTCGGCTACGGTATTATACTCGCGGGCGTTGCCCACTACGCGAGGAGTCTCCTCAAGGTATCTCCCACGATATACGCCTCGCTGGTTGCGGCACTGCTCCTTCAGTCCCTGGTCTTTCTGTCAAAGTACGCCCTTCTGGCGGGTTTTCTGCTTTTCCTTGCCTACGATAGAAGGGGAATAATGGAGGGAATTGCCCTGGTCAAATCTTTCCGTGGTAGAGAATCCTGACGAGCTCTTCGGGCAGGCCTTCCCTGCGTATCCTCTCCTCTATGAGCTTCTTGTCATAGTCGACCTCTACGAACTTCGTGTGAAGTGTGTCAACGTCCACAAGGGCGAACGTGGCCTTGTGCTCCTTTCCTGGTGGGAACCCTATGCTTCCGGGGCAGATGACCCTTCCGTAGCGCGTCATGGCATTGACCGGATACTTTGGTGAGGCCACGAAGAGTATTTCGTAGTCTTTCATGGGGCGCATTATGGCCTCGTAGTAGCTCGTCGGCTGCTCTGGAAGGACTTTTCCCCCAAATGGATCGAGGGGGCTTCCGTAGACACCAAAAATGTCGTTCTTTCCAACCCTGTCGACCAGATAAACAGGCAGGTCGCGTATAAACTCCCTGCCCTCATGGCCGAGCTTTTCCCACGTGTACTTCAGGGCCAGTTTGACGTGCTCGGGGTAGTTCACACGGTCGATGTGGTCCGGGCCCTCGGCATGGGGGTCGCTCTCCGATATAACCTGGTCGAACTCGCCGCGGATTACGCTGACCTTGTTGTTCTTTATGAGGTCGTCGAGGGTGTCTAGAACCTCCCTTGGGTAGGGGAACAGCCCCACGATGTTTCCAATGAGGTAGTACTTCTCGATCTCGTAGCCCTCCTCTTTTAGGGCCTCTATCTTTTCGAGGGCCTTTGCGAGGGCGGGGAGGTTGCCGTTAACGTTTGCCAGAACCGCGACGTACACCATCTTCTCACCCCCCCAACTTTTTCTTACCCAAATTAACTAAAATTTGCGGATATTTAAATCTTTCGGGAAAGAGGAACACCACGTTATTCATGGCTGACATTTAGCAGGGACTCTGCATCCAGAAAAACACTTCAACTCATTTCGTTGTAGAACATCACGTGGAAGTGGCAAGCACGGGATTTTCCGCCAACACTTTTGCCAGAAAAGGGCTGTTATGGCGGACCGGCGGGGATTTGAACCCCGGACCTGCGGCTTAGGAGGCCGCCGCCCTATCCTAGCTAGGCTACCGGTCCTCTGCCCGCTATTCCCTCCAAGGGAAGGGTATTTAAAGTTTACGGTGTATTCTTCCCGGTGGTGAGCATGGTGGATGAGCTGGATCTCAGGATACTCTCCCTGCTTCAGGAGAATGCTAGGCTCTCCTATCGCGAGATAGCGCGTGAGCTGAAGGTCGCCGTAGGAACCGTGTACAACCGCATCAAGAGGATGGAGGAGGAGGGAATAATCCGGGGATTTGCGCCGATTCTCGACTATGAGAAGCTTGGCTTTGGCCTCACCACGGTGATAGGGGTTAAGGCCCAGGGCAGGAAGATAGTTGAGATAGAACGGGAAATAGCCCGCAACGACCGGGTTGTGATGGTGTACGACATCACCGGGGAGTTTGACATAGTTGTAGTGGCCAAGTTTAGGGACAGGGCAGATATGAACCGCTTCGTTAAATGGCTTCTCTCGCTGGATGGGGTGGAAAAAACGAACACGAGCGTGGCAATGCAGGTGGTCAAGGAAGACCTGAGGCTTAAGCTAACGGAGGACTAAAACCTCGTCCAAAAAGCGTTTGGCAAAGTCGTCGAAGCTCTCAACAGGAAGCTTCACTTCTTTTCCGTTGACTTTTCCCTCGAATACAAGCATCCTGGCGGTTATTTCTCGTATCTTTTTGAAGTCCGAGTTCTCTGCTATGGTGCTTTCGAGTATCTCGGTAAACTCATCCTCGCTGGCCAGCCTGACAACTCCCTCTATGACGACTTTTCTGCCGCATTCCTCTTCACTACAGACGAATTTGAAGGGGAGGCCGAGCTCGACCTCCACCGGTATGGTCAGACCATCTGCGTTGTAAATGAACACCTTCATCGGCATCACTCCAGCCTTATGAGGCTCTCCACGGGGATGCTGTACTCCTCCTTGAGGTGGTCGATGACATCGCCGACGCTTATGAGGAAGAACATGCCCACAGGTTTTGCCCCTGCCTGTCTGCACATCTCAAGGAGGGCCCTCTGCGTCTCACCGCTCCTTATCACGTCGTCAACTATGAGGACGTTTTCGCCCTTTCTGAGCGCCCACTGGGGGAGGTACAGGGTGGTTACGCTTCCAGAGGCGCTCGGGACGTAGCTGACCTCGTAGAACTTCTCGACTCCGACTTCCTTCTTTTTCTTGGCATAGACGACGTCAACACTGAGTTCTTTGGCCACGTGGACACCGAGGGCGATTCCGTCGGTCGCAGCGGTGAGAACCTTGTCCACGTTCTTGTCCATGTACCTGCCCGCCACCTCCTCGGCGATGAGGCTCATGAGGGCGGTATCGCTGAGCACGGGCATGTTGTCAAAAAATCCGTACTCGTCAAATTTTATCCTTCTCCTGACTTCCTCCTCTATGTTGATGTACGGTAGGAGCAGCTCAAGGAGCTCCTTGGTTCTCTCGGCGCTCGGAAGGACCTTCCCCCTCACGTACCTGTTGAGCACCGTGATGGGGAGGCCGGTTATCTTGGACAGCTCTTCGTAGGTGTAGGTTTTTTTGAGCAGTCTGAGCACCCTGACCAGCCTGAGCTTTTCCTGAACCGACTTTAGCTGACTCATTCTCTCACCTCCAGTGGCCAAAAATTAACAAGAAAATGTATAAATATGTTTCGGTCACTCCCGGCTCTTCACAACTTTCCTGCGGTAGGCCTCTATGACGTCTTCGTACTCGCGCAGCAGGAACTCTCTGGTGATGGCTTCACCATCTTGGTGGTTGAGGCCGGGGCAGAAGGAGTCCATTTTGACGTAAACTTCCATGACACTTCCCTGCTTTACGAAGACGAAGGGATACAGCCTGCATGCCAGGGGCCTCTTTTCGTATATCCTGCATTTCAAGGTCTCCGGGTCTAGAAAAACGCAGCCGCCGTCGAAGGGACGCTTTTTGAGTGCGTAGCTGAGGAATTTGTCCCCCCGGTAGAACATCTTTTCGTAGTCCACGAATTCCCAGGTGTTGTAGCCGAGATCCTCTATCCCAGCTATGTCGTCGTCTCTAACGGGTATCTCAAGCTCGTAGCAGCACTTTCCACAGTTTTCGATGCACTTAAATTTAAAAGAGGGGTCGTGCTCGACTTCGAGGGTATCGAGGTGAATCCTGGCGACCCACCTCTTTTCCAAGGCTTCACCCCCTGTACGAGCTGGCTATCAGCGTTTCCGTCATCTCTATGTTGCTTATCCTCCTCAGAGTCTCGTCGTGGAACCTGTCAAGCTCGTGGATGTTCTCAACTTCCACCCGGAGTATGATGTCGTACTCCCCATAGACGCGGTATATCTCCTTGATTTTCTCCTCCTTCGCGAGGGCGTTGTATACTTTCTCCTCGGTTCCGGGCCTAACAACAACCAGCACGAAGGCCTCGATCATATCCCAAACCCTCCAAAGTTAAATTTCCTTGCCATCTTAGAAAGCTTTCTCTTGTCCATGCTCTTGAACATCTTTTTCATCTGGTTGTACTGGTGGAGCAGCTCCCTGACCTCCTGGGTACTTGTTCCTGAACCCCTGGCGATTCTCTTTATCCTCGAATAGTTGATGATCTCAGGATGTTCGAGCTCTTCCTCCGTCATCGAGTCCATTATTATCCTGTACCTCTTCAGCTTCTCCTCGCCGACTTTAACCGCGTCCTCCGGCAGGGAGTAGCCCATTCCCGGGATCATCTGGAGTATCTGCTTGAGAGGCCCCATTTTCTGCATCGCCTCAAGCTGGGCGTACATGTCCTTTAGGTTGAACTTGCCCTTGAGGAACTTCTCAAGGTCTTCCTCCTTGAACTCCTGCTCCTTCTGGAGCTCCTCAAGCTTCTGGAGCAGTCCCTCTATATCACCCATTCCGAGGAGTCTGGACACGAAGCGTTTGGGGTCAAAGGGTTCCAGGTCGTCTATCCTCTCCCCTACGCCGATGAACTTTATCGGCGCTCCGGTCGCTGCCACAGCGGATAGTGCCCCACCACCCTTGGCGGAGCCGTCGAGTTTGGTGACTATTATCGAGCCTATCGGTGTTGCTTCCTTGAACGCGAGTGCCTGACTGTGTGCCTGCTGGCCAATGGTTCCATCGATGACCAGGATCACCTCGTGGGGCTTTATTGCCTCGCTTATCTGTCTCATCTCCTCGATGAGACCGGTTTCTTCTTTGTGCCTTCCCGCGGAGTCGACTATTATGACGTCCACACCCTTGCCCCTGAAGTACTCAACACCCTCGCGGGCAAGCTTCACGGCGTCTTTTTCCTCGGGATCGCCAAAGACCTCTATTCCAAATGGCTCAACGAGCTGTTTGAGCTGGTAATAGGCACCGGGACGCCAGGTGTCCGAACAGACGAGGCCCACCTTGTAACCCCTCTTCTGGAGATGTCTCGCCAGCTTTGCCACGCTCGTGGTCTTACCCGAACCCTGTATACCAACGGTGAGCAGGATGGTCGGCTTCTCCTTTATTTCGAGGGGCTTGGCTTCCTTTCCGAGAAACTTTGTAAGCTCCTCGTAAACTATCTGGATTATATGCTCCTTCTTTGATGCCCCTGCGGGAGGTTTCTCTTCAAGCGCCCTTTTTTCTATCGTCTTTGTTAACTGGAGAACCAGCCTAACGTTAACGTCGGCTTGGATGAGCGCCCTCTGGATGTCGCGTACCACCTCCTTAATGGTGGCCTCGTCAACGGTGCTCGAACGGGCAAGCTTCCTGAGGGCATTGTTGAGTGCCTTCCCTAGCTTTTCTAAGGCCATTTTCTCCCACCGTAGTGATGGAGTCTCCAAAGTTTATAAACGGTTGGGTTTCAGTGCCCTGCCCAAATGTACTCTTTTAACAAAAGAAGAACCATCTCCGGTCTTTAAATTGTCTATTTTTGTACATTTAATCTCGAAGACTTTCATCGCTGCTTTTTGAAGGGATTGCGGATATTTTGTGGACATAGATGGGATTTTAAGGTCTAAAAAAGCTTTTAAGCTCAAAATATGGCTGGACACTCCGGAAGAAATGGAAAGGGGTGAGGAAAATGGAGTGGATGACCGCGCTTTACGGCTACCTGGTCGTGAGGGAGATGCTGAGAAGGGGAAGCCCAATCCCGGAGGAGCTCGAATACGTCGAGAGGCTTAGGGCTTGATTTGTTAAGGGCCTTTTCTATCTTCCCTTGGTGGTAGATGAGGATTCACTACGAACGCATCGCTCGTGATGTCACGAGGTTACAGGGATAATCCCTACCGGCTCAAGGCTCCTGGAACGCCTCAGGAGTATGAATCACAGGAATTTTCGCCGCTCTTTGAGGGGGCAGACGTAATAATTGCAAAGGGACAGGAAATTTTGAGACTTTAAACGACCTCGGAGACGACAGTATAGCTGGCGTTCCTCGGGGAGCGATGGTTTGCATACGGCCAAAATTTTAGGCGATTGTCGATATTATCTTTGACGAATGTCTATGGGAAAGCTTTTTATATTTTAAAGTAGTATATACTGGTGGTGATATCGATGACAACCGTTATTAGACGTGATGCGGAAAGATTTTTGAAGGAGCTTAGGGCCCATTACGGCGATGTCTGGAGGATGCCCGCCAGTAAGTACCTGTCCAAGCCAGATTTCGTTGTGGTAGACCCCAAGAGCGGCAAAAAGACCAAGGTAAGCTTTGTCTCGCTCGACGACGGAGAGGTCGTCGGAGTTGTTTATGACGAGCTCGGCTGAACTTTCGTTTTTTGACTAACCTTTTGTGTTCTGCTCTGGTTGTTGGAAATAATTAAATACTCCCATATCGTAAATTTTCCCGGTGAAAATAATGCCTGTGGACGTTTATCGCGAGGCCCTCCGGTTAGCTTCTGATATAAGGGATAAGTACCTCCGGGCAGTCACGTACGCTAAAATTGGTTACTACATGTACCGCGCCAAAAAGCCAGAGTATAAGACCGCTTTTAAATACGCCTTCAATGCTGCCGCATCAATCGAGAACCCCGTTCTTCTGGTCAAAGCCCTTGTGGAGATAGGGACGTACCTTAAGAGGACGGATGCAAAGACCTCTCAGAAGGTTTTCCATCAGGCCTACGAGTCCATCCTCACCTTCCCAGAGCCCCTGAAGGACGATCTCCTGGAAGAGCTGGTCATTCGCCTCCTGGAGCTGGATATGCCCGACGATGCACTCTTCTATGCCACCGACGTTGAGGACTCCGTAAAGCGAAACGACCTGTTCCTGAAGATACTCAGGGTCTACCTCAAGAAGGGCAATATGCGCAGGGCAAGGCTCATCATAGAGCAGATAGACGACGAGCCCTGGCACTCCATAGCCGCCATAGAGGCAATAAAGGAGCATCTAAAACGTGAGGAGTTTGGAAGTGCCATCAGGGTTCTCTCGGAGCTCAAGAGTGAGTACTGGCTTGGGGAGGCAATGAAGGAGGTCGCGGTCTACCTCAAGAACTCCGACGTGCCGACCGCCACGTACGAAAAGTTCGTGGATATTGCACTGGGAATGTCCTCGGATACGGGGTTTGACGTGTTGAGGTCTCTCCTAATTGGCCTAGGTAATCAGGGAGAGCTGGATTTTGTCATGAGAATCCTTGAACGGGTGCATCCTGACGAGAGGCTCTCCATCCTGGAGGGCATCGTCAAGACCTCGGTCGATAAGGAGGGGGTTCTCTCGGGTCTCCTGAGATATCTGGAAGGCGAAGAGTTCGAAAGGATAGCGGGGGTTATAATGGATCAGCTACTCTCGAAACAGGTTCATCCCAAATACCTGTCCCTGGTCAGAACAATAGGAGAGCGCACCCGGGAGAACACGATCCTGGTTAAGGTGGTTACGTACCTCTCGAAGCTCGGCGAGTTCGATGAGGCGCTCAGGTTTGCCCAGCTGGTCCGCGGCAACTACCTACGCTCTCTGGCCTTCGGGAGCATAGCTATCTCCCGTCTGAAATCCGGGGACATCGACGGGGCCATAGATGCCGCCCTTGAAGTTAAAGACCCCAAGTGGGGGTCGTGGCTGCTCAGCGAGATCCTCACGAAGATACTGGAACTGCAGGCCGAGGGAGAGGTCAGCGAGGACATCGAAGAAAGGGCGGAGCACCAGAAGGTTCTCTGGGAAAAGCACTAACGTTTTAAGCCCTCCCCCGTTTCTCCTTTTCAGGTGATACCATGCCGAGGATAGCAATTATTGGAGGTTCCGGAGTCTACGACCCGAAGCTGCTCCAGAACGTCAGGGAGGAGTTCGTAAGCACTCCCTACGGAAAGGTCAGGGTGAAGATAGGCGAGTACGGTGGCGAGGAGATAGCTTTCCTGGCCAGGCACGGCGAGGGGCACAGCGTTCCCCCCCACAAGATCAACTACCGCGCCAACATCTGGGCGCTCTATGAACTCGGCGTCGAGAGGATTCTCTCGACTTCAGCGGTCGGCTCGCTCAACGAGGCGATGAAGCCGGGGGACTTTGTCATTCTCGACCAGCTACTCGACTTCACCAAGACGAGGCACTACACCTTCTACGACGGTGATGATAGCCCCCACGACAGGAAGTTCGTGGCCCACGTTGACTTCACCGACCCCTACTGCCCTGAGCTGAGGAAGGCACTGATAACTGCCGCGAGGGAGCTTGGGTTTGAATACCACCCGACGGGAACCTACGCCTGCATGGAAGGGCCGCGCTTCGAGACGAGGGCTGAGATACGGGCCCTTAAGATACTCGGGGCTGACGTCGTCGGAATGACCCAGTGCCCGGAGGCAGCCCTCGCCAGGGAGCTTGAGATGTGCTACGCCAGTGTTGCCATAGTCACCAACTTTGCCGCGGGGATAAGCAGGGAGAAGCTCACCCACACCGAGGTAGTCGAGCTGATGGCCAAAAAGAGCGAGGAGATAAAGTACCTCCTCATGAAGTCCATCAAGTACATACCGAAGGAGAGGCACTGCCCCTGCAAGGACGCCCTGAAGGGCGCGACCGGGGAGTGACGCCCCTTCTCTACTTTTTGTTCACTGATACTGCTTACATCCAGTTGAGTTTGATAACGAAACTGTTTAAAACCTTTGAGTGGAGACGTTAGTGGTGATTTTCGAAATGATGAAGTACGATGTTGTAGTTGTCGGCGCGAGCGCCGGCGGAATAACCACGGCCCTCGCCGCGAGGCGGTTTTATCCAGACAAGAGCATATTGGTGGTCAAAAAGGAAGACGTCGGCATAATCTCCTGCGGCATTCCGTACGTCTTCGGGTCGCTCAGGAGCATCGATGAAGACATAATCCCCCTCGACATGTTCTTCAAGCCTGCGGAAATAGACGTTCTTGTGGACGAGGTGACCCACATAGACCCCAAGGCTAAGCTCGTAAGGACCCGGGGAGGGGAGGAGGTTCGGTGGGATAAGCTCGTCATAGCCACGGGCTCCCGACCGGTTCTCCCAGAGGTTCCTGGGTTTGACCTTGAGGGTGTGCACACCATACCCAAGGACTACGAGTACCTAAAGGGGCTTAAGGAGAGGCTGAAGAAGGCGGAAAACGTCGTTATAATCGGCGGCGGGTTCATAGCCCTTGAGGTGGGGGACGAGATACGAAAACTCGGAAAGAACGTTACCCTTGTAGTCAGAAGCAGGCTCCTCAGGAACTCCTTTGATCCGGAGTTCAGCGAAATGGCGGAAAATAGGCTCCGCGAGGCAGGTGTTGACATCGTTTACGGTCACGTTGAGAGGCTCCTCGGAGGGGGAAGGGTCGAGAGGGTCAGGCTGGTTGATGGCACCGAGCTTCCTGCCGACCTCGTGATATTCTCCATCGGCTACAGGCCAAACGTCGAGCTTGCCGTGAAGGCCGGTCTCAGGGTGACGCGCTACGGCATCTGGACCGACGAGTACATGAGGACTTCCCATCCGGACATCTTTGCGGTTGGCGACTGCGTGGAGCACAGGGACTTCTTCACTGGGAAGCCGTACACCCTTATGCTGGCTTCAACGGCAACCTTTGAGGCCAGAATAGCCGGTGCCAATCTCTTCAGACTCCAGATAGTGAGGGAAAACAGGAGAACAATAGGCGTCTACGCCACCCACGTTGCCGGTTTGACCCTCGCGGCGGCCGGCCTTACGGAGGAGGCTGCGAGGAAAGAGGGCTTTGAGGTCATAGTTGGCTACGGAAAGGCTCCTGACAAGCATCCCGCGGTCTTTCCGGGAACGTCTATGATAACGGCGAAGCTGATATTCTCCCGTGACAGGGGGGCAATACTCGGCGCCCAGATAGCCGGTGGGGAGAGCGTGGGCGAGATGATAAACATCCTCGCGCTGGCGATACAGAAACGCCTTACCGCGAGCGAGCTCTACACTCTGCAGATAGCGACCCACCCGCTCCTCACGGCGTCTCCTGTGGCGTATCCGGTACTCCAGGCGGCAGAGGATGCCCTGGCGAAGCTGAGGACGTGATTTTCCCTACAAAGGCGCCACTCTTCAGCTTAATTTTTCAAAATTCCACTCCTGGACAGGCAAATCTCACGTTGAACACCCCTAAGCCCTAAAAAGCTGTTAAGAAACGAGTTGTGGTGCGGTGGCCGGGATTTGAACCCGGGCCAGCGGCGTGGCAGGCCGCTGTCCTAGACCAGGCTAGACTACCACCGCAGTTCAAGCCCGTAGAATACTCACCTTCGGGCGCTTTATAAATCTTTCGGTGAGCAGAGACGGTTAAATTTATAAAGACTCCATTAGAAGGGTTAGCGGGCAGTGCCCCGGTGGCCTAGTCTGGATAGGGCGCGAGGCTGCGGACCTCGAGGTCCGGGGTTCGAATCCCCGCCGGGGCGCCATAGCAGCCCTTTGCTTCTCACGAAGCGTTGACGGAAAGATTGCGTGCTTTCTGAGAATGCTGATTTCCGGGGGTTCACTCATCAATTGCCAGTTCTTGGGTGGTTGCTCTCCTCAGGCTGTTCTATGGGCGCCAGAACAAAAATCAAACTGTCCAAAGGCTTCTTTTAGAAGCAAATCTCACCCAACAGGATTTTGAAAAGTGCACGCCGGTAATATCCACCATCTTAAAAATAAAAATATAAAGCATCAACCCCTCAGCCCGGGGAACCAGACCTTCTTGCCCTTCCGCTCCTTCTCCTCGTCCCACTCGGCGAGTATCTTCACAGCCTCGCTGGCAACGAGGGCGGCCTCCTTCTCCCCGGCCTTCCCGAACTCGTTGGTTATCCTGTTGGCGAAGACCGCACAGACACAGCCGGCCCTGAGTCCGTAGATGTTGGCAAGGGTGTAGAGGGTTGCCGCCTCCATCTCGAAGTTCGTGACGTTGGCCTGCCTCAGGTCGTCCATTATGTTCTTTGCGAAGCTCGGGAAGTAGCCCCTGAGCCCCGGCCTCCCCTGGCCGAGGTAGAAGCTGTCGGTCGAAGCAGTGATGCCTATGTGGTAGCGAACGCCCAAAGTTTCAGCCGCCTCGATGAGTGCTAGGGTAACTTCGAGATCCGCAACGGCGGGATACTCGACGCGAACGTACTGCTTTGAGGTGCCTTCGAGCCTCACGGCGGCCTTTGCTATGATCAGGTCTCCGATTTCCATCCCCGGCTGGATTGCCCCGGTCGAACCGACCCTTATGAAGGTGTCCGCCCCGATGGCGGCGAGCTCCTCAATGGCTATCGCCGTTGAGGGGCCCCCTATTCCAGTGGAAGTGACGCTTATTGGAACCCCCTTGTACTTTCCAGTGTGCGTTCTGTATTCCCTGTGGAATGCTATCTCCCTGGCCTCGTCCCAGAGGGAGCTTATCTTGGGGACCCTCTCTGGGTCTCCGGGGAGGAGAACGTAGCGTGCAACGTCCCCCGGCTTGCAGGCTATGTGGTACTGGTAGCCCTCCTCCGTCTGGGGCCTCTCAGCCGATACGAACTTCTCAACCATGGCAACCACCTTTTTATTGACCTGTGCCATAGATATCAACGCACGCCCTAAAAAGTCTTGGGTGGTTCAGGTGCTGGTATGCTCTAAATGCGGCAGGGAATACCCCGAAGAATTCCGGTTAACCTGTGAATGCGGGGGCACGTTGCTGGTCAGGCGGAAACTTCCCCTGAGTTTTTCCGAGGCTATAACTTCCAATCTTGACATGAGGCGGTACCTCAGGCTTCTTCCGGTTTCTGAGGAGCACCTTCCCGGGCTGGTTCCTTCAATAACTCCCGTCTCCGGGCTCGATACCCGGGGGGTCAATGCCTTCTTCAAACTCGAATACCTTCAGCCAACCGGCTCCTTCAAGGACAGGGGCACGTGGGTGACGGTGTCGAAGCTGAGGGAAAGCGACATCACTGAGGTCGTCCTCGACAGCTCCGGGAACGCTGCGGTAAGCCTGGCCGTGTTTGCAAGGAGGACAGGAATAAAGGCGCACCTCTTTGTCCCGGCTCACACGAGCCCTGGAAAGCTGGCTCTCTTGGAGAAGGTGGGGGCGGAGCTTCACATAGTCAGCGGTGATAGAATGGCCGTTCACCGGGAGGCAGTGGAGTTCGCCGAGGAGAACGGCCTGGTCTACGTCTCCCACTGGCTCAACCCATACTTCCTTGAGGGGACGAAGACTGTCTCCTTTGAGGCCTACGAGCAACTTGGAGTTCCCGACTACGTCATTGCTCCGGCCGGAAGCGGAACTCTCTTCCTTGGCCTATGGAAGGGGTTTTCAGAGCTCAAGTGTCTTGGGGAGATTGATAGGCTCCCCACGTTTGTGGCGGTGCAGGCGGCCGGCTACGAGAGCCTCTGCGAGCGCTCGTCGGTTAAAAGTCACCTCGCGGAGGGGATAGCGATAACCGAGCCCCCTCGGCTGGAAGAAATGAGGGCGGTTCTTGACGAAACCGGAGGCACCTGCGTAAGCGTGGGTGACTCCGAAACAGGGCAGGCCTTGAAATGGCTCTGGGGAAGGGGCTTTATGGTGGAGCCGACGTCCGCAACGGTTCTTGCGGCCCTGTGGGAACTGGTCGAGAGCGGCGAAATTCCAGAGGGTTCGAGTGTCCTTCTCCCCCTCACCGGTTCCGGGCTGAAGACGGTTGAAGGTATTTAAGGTTTGAATTCCAAGAATAGCCGGAGGTGAGAGAATGGCGAAGGTAAGGTATCCTGCCGTTGCCGGCAGCTTCTACCCGTCCGGCCAAGCGCTCATCGGGATGCTGGAGGAGTTCCTGGGCGACCTCGGGGAGGAGGGGAGTGAGAGGAGAATAACCGCCGGCGTTGCTCCCCATGCCGGCTACGTCTTCTCGGGCTACACCGCGAGCAGAATCTACAAGGCCATCTTTGAAGACGGTCTGCCGGAGACCTTTGTGATCCTCGGGCCGAACCACACCGGAATGGGTTCTCCGATAGCGGTCTATCCCTCGGGAAAATGGCGCACGCCCCTCGGTGACGTCGATGTTGATTCCGAGATGGCCAGAGCCATATCAAGGCTCTCGGGGATAGCGGACCTCGACGAGACCGCCCACACCTATGAGCACTCGATAGAGGTTCAGCTTCCCTTCATCCAGTACCTGGCCAAGAAGGCGGGAAAGGACGTTAAAATAGTCCCGATAACCCTCGGCATTCAGGACGAGGAGGTTGCCGAAGACCTCGGAAAGGCCATCTTTGAAGCCGGTGGAGAGCTCGGCAGGGACGTCGTGGTCATCGCGAGCACTGACTTCATGCACTACGGCCCCATGTACGGCTACATACCCTTCAGGGCAAGGGCCGATGAGCTCCCCCACAGGATAAAGGAGTGGGACTTCAGGGTAATAAGGCGCATCCTCGACTTCGATGTTAGGGGGATGTTCCGCGAGCTGAAGGAGATGAACCACACCATGTGCGGGCCTGGAGGAGTTGGAACCGCGATAGTCTATTCCCGCCTCGCTGGAGCGGTTGAGGCCGAGCTCCTGCACTACACCACGAGCTTCGAGGTGAGCCGTTCGACCGATGCCGTAGTGGGCTACGCCAGCATTGTGATGCGGAAGTGAGCGAAAGGGTGATAAGGTTCCACTTCATTACTCTAAACCATGCAGGTTTCCCGAGTCAGAACCCTCAGGGACGTCCAAAGGGTACTCCGCGTACATAAGGAGGAGCTTAGGGAGAGATACGGTGTCAAGAGAATTGGGGTGTTTGGCTCTTACTCGCGCGGAGAGCAGAAGGAAGACAGCGACGTTGACATTCTCGTCGAGTTTGAAAAGCCAATAGGACTCATAGACTTCATTCGACTTCAGGAATACCTCGAGAGCCTCCTCGGGGTTAAAGTTGACCTTGTGACCAAAGGAGCGCTCAAAAAGAGGATTAAAGAACGTATTCTTCAAGAGGTGAAGTACGTATGAGGGATACTCTTTTGTACGTGGAAGACATCCTGGAAGCCATTGAAAAAATAAAGCGATACACTGAGGGCATGGATTTTGAGGATTTTGTAGTGGATGAAAAGACGGTAGATGCTGTTATACGCAACCTCGAAATCATTGGAGAGACAGTTAAGAATCTCCCGGAAGAGTTTAAAGCAATGCACCCGGATTTGCCTTGGAGAGAAATCGCTGGAATGAGGGACAGACTGTTTCATGCTTACTTTGGAGTTGACCTTTCAATCGTCTGGTACACAATCAAGAACGACCTCGATGAGATTGAATTTCGCTTAAAAAGTATCATGGAGGGCCAAAAATGAGGGTTTTAGCGTCAGCACCCGCTAAAATTATCCTCTTCGGCGAGCACAGCGTCGTCTACGGAAAGCCGGCGATAGCAGCTGCCATAGACCTCAGAACCTACGTCCGGGCCGAGTTCAACGATAGTGGGGCTATTAAAATCGAGGCCAAGGACATACGCGTCCCGGGTCTTACTGTATCCTTCTCCGAGGACGAGATATACTTCGAGAGCGACTACGGAAAGGCGGCTGAAGTGCTTAGCTACGTCAGGCAGGCCATTGAGCTCGTTCGGGACGAGGCGGACGCAAACGACAAAGGAATAACTGTCTCGATAACCTCTCAGATACCCGTCGGGGCTGGCCTCGGCTCATCCGCTGCGGTTGCCGTTGCGACCATCGGTGCGGTCTCAAAACTGCTCGGCCTTGAGCTGACCAACGAGGAGATAGGAAAGCTCGGCCATAAGGTCGAACTCCTCGTTCAGGGGGCATCGAGCGGAATTGACCCAACAGTCTCGGCCATAGGCGGCTTCATCCACTACGAGAAGGGGAGCTTCGAGCACCTCCCCTTCATGGAGCTGCCCATAGTAGTCGGCTACACGGGTTCAAGCGGGTCGACGAAGGAACTGGTGGCCATGGTGAGGAGAACCTACGAGGAGATGCCCGGGGTCATAGAACCGGTGCTCGTTGCGATGGGCAAGATAGTTGAGAAGGCCCGGGAGGTAATAGTCTCAGACCTCGACGAGGAGGTTCGCTTTGAAAAGCTCGGACGGCTCATGAACATCAACCACGGCCTCCTGGATGCCCTGGGCGTCTCAACAAAGAAGCTCAGCGAACTGGTCTACGCCGCGAGGGTTGCTGGGGCGATAGGGGCGAAGATAACCGGCGCCGGCGGGGGCGGCTGTATGTACGCTTTAGCGCCGAAGAACCAGAGCGAAGTTGCCACAGCTATAACGATAGCCGGTGGAACGCCGATGATAACGAGGATAAGCCGTGAGGGACTCAGGATAGAGGAGGTTCTGCCATGATAATCGTCAAGGTCGGCGGCAGTGTCTTCAGCGATAAGAAAGGTGAGCCCGAGAACTTTGACCGTGAGACCGTGGGGAACATAGCAAAGGAGATAGCCAAGTTTTATCCCCGTGAGAACTTCATCATCGTTCATGGCGGGGGGAGCTTCGGCCATCCCGAGGCGAAAAAGTACGGTATAAGGGAGGGCCTCCCCGAAGACTGGGAGACCGCCAACTTCCGGAGGATAGGCTTCACCGAGACCCATCAGGCCATGCTCCGGGCAAACGCGAAGTTCATCAAAGCCTTCGTCCGTGAGGGTCTGCCGGCCTTCTCCGTCTCGACATCCTCCGTCTTCATAACCGAAAACGGTGAGGTCGCCTACGGTGACCTTGAGGTCGTGGAAAGACTGCTGGAACTCAGATTCATTCCCGTTCTCTTTGGAGACGTCTCGATAGACCTCGCGAAGGGCATCGACATACTCTCCGGCGACCAGATCATAACCTACCTCGCCAAGATGCTTGAGCCTGAGAAGGTCATCTTCCTCATGGACGTTGACGGAATCTACGACGGCAAGCCCGGTGAGGGGGGGCTGATTCAGAACCTCAGCAGGGAGGAGATAGACTCCCTCCTCGAAAGGCTCCACTGCACCGCCGCCGGAACCGACGTCACCGGCGGAATCTGCAACAAGCTGAAGGAGGCAAAGAAGATAGCCGACCACTCCGAGGTCTGGTTCGTGAACGGCAAAGTTCCTGGGAGGCTGAGCGGGGCGATACGGGGTGACGGCTTTGGAACGAGGATCAACATTTAATCAGCGTAAATTTTTTATTTCTCAACGTTATATTCCCCTAGGCGGTGCGTGATGAAAAGGATTGTGGCTTTTGTTATTCTCGTTCTCCTGCTCCTTCACATCTCGATCAGATCAGGGTTCCTGGGACGCTTTATGGCCACGCCCGGGGATCTTGGGGTCAACGCTTCCATCATCGCAGTGAACGGGACGTCGAACTTTCTCATTGAGTGGGACATTGAGAGGAAGCCCATCGAAAGGCTACTGGCCGGAAACGACGCGGTTTTTGTCTTCTACCCCGTCAAGATCAGACTTCTGGATGAGTCGTGGCCCATCATCAGTGACCTTTTCCGACCGGCGGTAGCAATTGATGACGGTGGGTGGAAGCGGACGTATGATTTCGGTTACAATGTGTGGTATTACCCTACCCCCGGGTTCAACACGCCGAGGGTTATGATGGCCAAACTGGTCTATTTCGTGCCCAGAAACGTCGATAGGGGCAAGGTGGAGATACCCATATCCCCCTCCAACATTTCGGAATGCTCGACCATACCCGTGATCTTTGCGTACTTTCACGACAACGGGGGTGGGGAGGTTGTCCCGGGGTATGTTGAGCTGAGGCCAAAGTTGTACCTGGGACCCAACTATCCGGTATTTGGAAGCGGAGAGCTCGAGGTTCTCTTTGAGTTCAACTTTTCGCGGTATATTGAGCACAGCGGGGGATGGGTCGAAGTCAGAACCCTCAACGTTACCCTCCCATGTGGTGGAACTTGAGCCTCCAAAAACCTCTTAACTTCCCTCGCCCTTTCTCTTTCGGTGGTGTGAATGCAGGCATTTGACAAGGAAGAACTCACGGTCATCAGGAAGTTTGAGCACATTGAGCACTGCCTCAAGAGGAACGTTCAGGCTCACGTGAGAAACGGGTTTGAAGATGTTCACTTCATCCACATGAGCCTTCCCGAGATAGACAAGGATGAAATAGACCTCAGCGTTGAGTTCCTTGGGAGGAAGTTTGACTATCCAATCTTCATAGCCGGAATGACCGGCGGGACGAGGGGTTCCCAGCTTGCCGGGAAGATAAACAAGACCCTGGCCAAGGCTGCCCAGGAGCTGAACATCCCGATGGGCGTCGGTAGCCAGAGGGCGATGATAAAGAAGCCCGAGACCTGGGAGAGCTACTATGTCAGGGACGTTGCCCCCGACGTTTTCCTCGTCGGCAACCTCGGCGCTCCCCAGTTCGCTGAGACGATGCCCGGGCGCTATGGGGTGGATGAGGCATTGAAGGCCGTCGAGACAATTCAGGCGGACGCTCTGGCGATACACATGAACCCCCTCCAGGAGAGCGTCCAGCCCGAGGGGGACACGCAGTACAGGGGCGTCCTGAAAGCTTTGGCCGAGCTCAAATCGGAGTTCCCCTACCCGATAATAGCGAAGGAGACCGGAGCTGGCGTTTCAATGGAGGTGGCGATAAGGCTCGAGAGCATAGGCATTGACGCCATCGACGTCGGCGGCCTCGGTGGAACCAGCTGGAGCGGTGTTGAGTACTACCGCGCCAAGGATGAGATGGGAAGAAACCTTGCCCTTCGGTTCTGGGACTGGGGCATCAAGACCGCCATAAGCGTCGCAGAGGTTCGCTACGCCACTGAACTTCCGATAATAGCCACAGGCGGCATGCGCGACGGAATAACTATGGCCAAAGCGCTCGCGATGGGTGCCACCTTCGCCGGCGTCGCTTTGCCGCTCCTCAAACCGGCGGTGAAAGGCGATGTCGATGGAGTAGTCAAAGTCCTTCAGCGCTACATCGAGGAGATTCGCAACGCTATGTTCCTCGTTGGAGCCAGAAACGTCGAGGAGCTTAGGAAGGTTCCCCTCGTCGTCACGGGCTTCACGAGGGAGTGGCTGGAGGTGAGAATAAATCTGCCGGCATACCTCCGGAGGCGGTGATTTTTACCCTTTTTCTCCAGTTCTCACAAATGCACACCTTTTTAAACCCTCCCGATAACTAAGACCAACGCAGCCCCACGCCTCAGGAGAGGCCTGGGGGCGTAAGGAGGAATAGATATGATAAAAATCCATACAGTTAGCGGTTACGAGGAAGTAGGCAAAAACATGACCGCCGTTGAGTACAACGGGGAAGTCGTTATAATCGACATGGGGATTAGGCTTGACCGTGTTCTCATCCATGAGGACGTCAACATTCAGCAGTTTCCCACGAAAGAACTGCAAAAGCTTGGTGCAATTCCTGACGATTCTTCAATTAGAAACAAGAAAGTTGTCGCCATAACCTTCACCCACGGTCACCTCGACCACATAGGGGCGGTTGCCAAGCTCGCCCCCCACTACCCGGACGTCCCGATATACGGCACGCCCTACACGATAAAGCTCGCGAAGGGCGAGGTCAAGAGCGAGCAGTACTTTGAGGTCAAGAACCCGATGTACGAGACCGAGTACGGCGAGATAGTCCAGGTTAGTGAGAACCTGGCGATAGAGTTCGTGAGAATAACCCACTCCATTCCGCAGTCATCCATGGTCGTCGTCCACACGCCCGAGGGGGCGGTGGTTCACACCGGCGACTTCAAGTTCGACAACAACAACCCGCTCGGTGAGAGGCCCGACTACAAGCGCCTGAAGGAGCTGGGTAAGGAGGGTGTCAAGGTACTCATTCCCGAGTCAACCCGCGTTGCTGAACCTACCAAGACGCCCAGCGAGGCCGTTGCCCAGATGCTCCTTGAGGACTTCTTCCTCTACGAGGGCATGGAGGCCGATGGACTGATAGCCACCACCTTCGCCAGTCACATCGCCCGCCTTCAGGAGCTCATCTGGATTGCCAACAAGATGGGCAGACAGGCCGTTCTGGTCGGCCGCTCCCTGGCCAAGTACACCGGCATAGCCAAGCAGCTCGGCCTCATCAAGATGAAGGGTGCGAAGGCCGTGAGAAGCCCCAACGCCGTCAGGAAGGTTCTCAAGGAGGTCTCCGGGGCGAGGGAGAACTACCTGCTGATAGTCACGGGGCACCAGGGGGAGCCCGGCGCGGTGCTCACGAGGATGGCCAACAGTGAGCTCTATGACATCGGCAAGCGCGACACCGTCGTCTTCTCCGCAGGAACGATACCCAACCCGCTCAACAGGGCCCAGCGCTATGTCCTTGAGACGAAGCTCAAGATGAAGGGGGTCAGGATGATAAAGGACCTCCACGTCAGCGGTCACGCCAGCAGGGAAGACCACCGCTACCTTCTCAGGCTGCTCAATCCTGAGAACATAGTTCCCGCACACGGCGACTTCAGGATGCTGACCCACTACGCCGAGCTCGCCGAGGAGGAGGGCTATCTCATCGGCAGGGACGTCTTTGTGTCGAGGAACGGGTACCTAGTTGAGATAAGGTAGGGCAAAACTGATAAAGAGTTGCCCTATTTTTCCTTTAGGTTGTTTTCATCACTCACGGGGTGATAGAATGGGGAAGTACGATAAACTGTTCGCAAGGGTCAAGGAGATGGCAAAGGACGTTGATAAGGCAATATTTGAGCTCATCCCTGAGAAGGAGCCGGGTAAGCTCTATGATGCGGCCAGACATTATCCCCTCGCGGGTGGAAAGCGCGTTAGGCCCTTCGTGGTTCTTCGAGCCGCCGAGGCCGTCGGCGGTGACCCAGAGAAAGCGCTCTATCCAGCGGCCGCGGTTGAGTTCATCCACAACTACTCCCTAGTCCACGATGACATAATGGACATGGATGAGCTGAGGCGCGGAAGGCCGACCGTCCACAAGCTCTGGGGAGTGAACATGGCGATCCTCGCCGGCGACCTGCTCTTCAGCAAGGCCTTCGAGGCGGTGGCCAAAGCTGAAGTCAGTCCGGAAAAGAAGGCGAGGATCCTCGACGTCCTCGTCAGAACGTCCAACATGCTCTGCGAAGGGCAGGCGCTCGACATAGAGTTCGAGACCAGGGAGGAGGTTACCGTCGAGGAGTACCTCAGGATGATCAGCGGCAAGACAGGGGCGCTCTTCGAGGGTTCGGCTGAGATAGGCGCGATAGTCGGGACCGATAACGAGGAGTACATCAGGGCCCTCGCCAAGTGGGGAATGAACGTGGGCATAGCCTTCCAGATATGGGACGATGTGCTTGACCTCATCGCCGACGAGGAGAAGCTTGGAAAGCCCGTCGGCAGCGACATAAGGAAGGGCAAGAAGACCCTCATAGTGAGCCACTTTTTCGACCACGCGAGCGAGGAGGACAAGGCCGAGTTCCTCAGGGTCTTTGGAAAATACGCAGGCGACGCAAAGGGAGACGCCCTGATACACGACGAGAGGGTCAAGGAGGAAGTTGCCAGGGCCATCGAGCTCCTCAGGAAGTATGGCAGCATAGACTATGCGGCACAGTACGCGAAGAACCTCGTCAAGGAAGCAAACGAGGCCCTTAAGATCCTCCCTGAGAGTGAGGCGAGAAAGGACTTGGAGCTTCTCGCCGAGTTCCTCGTCGAGAGGGAGTTCTAAGCCTTATCACTCTTTTTCCGCCAGAACCCACCCCACCGGCGGATGCTCGGCTCCACTCTTCCACTTTTCGTACGCCGCGTCCCATCTTCTTAGGAGATCAACGCGCTTTTTTTCGTCTTTTATCCCCTCCACGTATTCCCGCGGGATGTATGCGAGATAGTGAGGCAGGCTTGGCTTGAAAGTTCCGCTTTCGATTACTTTCCCTCCGGTCGTTTCCACAAGTTCTCGGAGCTTCTCCAGCGTTGGATAGTGAAGGTCGTCCTTCTCGCCAAAGAGCGCCTCGAATATTTCTTCGCGCAGGTTGTAGAGTTCGAGGTGCGCCCTCTGCCTCTCGTTGTTGGCTATGGGCAGGCTCTCGGCTATGAAAATTCTCTCCGAGACTCTGAGCATCTCTGAGATGACTTTGAGCATAATCTCCTCGTTCTTCAGGCTCCTTACCCCGTGCACGAGGACGGCTAAATCGAAGGCCTTAAACGGAAAGGGCAGTTCTCTCGCGTCGAGCTTTAGGGGGATTATCCTGTGTTTCATGCCCGTTGCGGTGGTTATCTCCTCGAAGAAGCGCCACCTTGATTTATCAACTGCCACAACGCGGCCGGTTTTGCCGACGAGGTAGGCAAGGGGAACCGTTGCTAGGGCGTGTGCGCCACACCCGATTTCGAGGATGTTCATTCCCTCTCTTATCGGCGCGAACTGCAGGACGCGGAAGCGTTCGAGCATTTCGGTGTGGAGCCAATTGGGCGGTAGTGGGGACTCGTCCCGGGGCGGGATTCTGGAGAGGATTTCTCTTTTGAACGTTTCTTCGTCAAAAAGCATGTGGGACACCGGAAAATGCTAAAGGGCTTTTCTTTAAGGGGTTTTCGGAGAAAAGGTTTTATAAGATGGGGGTGAATTTATGGCAGAGTGGATTTTTGGATTTGCAGGATTTTCTTCCGAAGGATACCAGCTTAATCCTGGCTTTTCCTGCTGATTGCATAACCATACAACTTCTTTTACTCTGTCCCTATTTCTCTCAAAAAGTCCGAGATGAAGTAGTGTTAACAAAATTACTCCAACGGTATTTATAAACACTAAATTTAGTAGTAAAACTTATAAGGGGACTGATCTAAAATTGGTTGCAAACCTGCTGGAAGTGAATTATGTGAAGTGGAAGCCGTTGTTTGCAGTCCTGTTGGGACTGCTGATGGCTGGGGTGATGGCTGGAAGTGCTCTGTCCGCTAAAGTAACGAGATCTTACCTCGACTCAGTTGGCATTGCTAGTTATGAAAACCAGAAATCGATAGCAAAGTTACATGACTTTCTCAATAACAATCTAAGCGTGCCTGTGAGTTATTTTGATCTTCTTGCGATTCAGAGAATAACACCTGAAGACACCAAACAAGTCAAGGAACTAAAAACTCTGGGGTTAACAGCCTCAGAATCCAGCATACTCAGATTTATAAAAAAGATACAATTGATGGAGTTTGTAGCCTCAAGAAGTGGAGGCGATCCGGAAGTTATCATAAAACTGGCCCAATTCTTAGGAGATCGTGTGGTTCCAATTAAAAAACCTCCTATCCAGCCAATGAGTGGAGATTACAACGATTTACTGTTGGATGTTGGTGGTGCTCACTTTTACCAAAACGATCCGGAGATGCCGTATTACGTTATGATATGGGGGAATTATTTATGGAAGGAACTGGAGGGCACTCTTTATAGAGGGCCTGATGATGTAGTCTACTACAAATGGGACGAGGCGGATGATTTAATATTGTTTAAAGACGTGTATGCATCCCCCGAAATGAGAAGAGCAGGATCCGATCTTGGAGCAATAGCATATTATACACCAGATAGTCTCCACTCTGGATATGTAAGACTATATTTTGTACCAAAAACTCCATCAGTGTCTGGAAGATGGACGAGAGTGTCAATGACTTATGTTCACACCTTTGGAATAGGGGGAGATCTTAGCGTTACTGTTGGGTATAAGTATATGTTAGTGTTAGTTATCAAACACATTTGGGAGATGAATGGGAAAAATCTGGTTACGTATCGTTTAAAATAGACCCAGACGGGGTTTTAAGGGGGTGACTGGGAAATGAAAAAAATCATTGTCTCCCTTTTTGTTCTTATCTTTCTTTTTATAACCTCTCAATGGCTTACTGTTGAAAATCCCATCGAGACAAAAGTTCTCATCAACGGTGACCCCCCGTATGATACAGTTTATGTAACTCCCTTCCAAAATGAGTTTGAGGTCAATATAATTTCAAAGCTCAGCGGAACTTGCGAAATATGTGTAAACCCAATGAATGCCAGTATATCGCCTTCTTGTCTTGGGAAACAGGTTACGCAAGGTAAGAATACTTTTAGATTTCTTCTCTCTCCTGAACAGAACATCACTAGACTGTTTATAGAGTACCAAGTCTCCTGTAATCTTACTAACTACCTGACAGAAATATCAATTCTTCAAGATGAGCTATTGACCCCAGATGTTAGATGGGAAAAAGATAGGTGACCCCTTCTCCGGCCTGAAAGATAAAATGTTTCGGAAGAAACATGGAATCTCACTCCACAAATACCGCCGGCTTCAGCGGCATCGCGGCCTTCTTCTTTCCTCCCCTGTCCTCCTCGGGGTTAATGATTATCTCAAGGCCAAGCTCCTTCTCCATGAAGTCCTTCGCCTCCCTGAGGGCCTTCTCCTCGTTTATCCTCTTCACGTCGAAGGCGCGCTCCTTGATGAGGCGCTGTATCAGCCTGCTTACCTCCTTGCCGTGCTTCCTCATCTCGGGATCCTTCATCAGTTCGGCCATCGCGCTCTTGAAGTCCCTCTTCTCGGCGACGACCTCAACGACGCGCCACTTCCACTCAGGGGCAGTGTAGAGGTAGGCCCTTTTCGCGTCTTCGAGCTTAGCTACCCTTATTATCTCCTTGATGTCCTCGATGAGGTTCTTGACGTACTCTTCCTCCAGTTCGATGGTCTCGTTCCACCACTCGTCAACTGGCTCCGGCCACTTCGCCAGGCTGACGAAGCCCTCTCCGCCGAGCTTCTCCCACAGCTCCTCGCTGATGTGCGGTGTAAACGGCGCCATCAGCCTGACCCAGACCTCGGCGAGCTTTCTCAAAACAAAGCGCTTTGCCTCGTCGTCCCTGCCCTCTGTTCTGCGCATGTACCAGCGCAGATCGTTAAGGACGGTGTAGAATGCCCACTGGACAGCAGTCCTCGTCCTGAACTCCTCAAGGGCTTTGGTCGCTCCCTCGATGGCCTTGTTCAGACGGTGGAGCATCCAGCGGTCGATGTCCTTTAGTTCAACGCCCTCCTTGGCCTCGTAGGTGGCGAACTCGCTCACCAGCTCGTAGAACCTCTCGACCTGCCTGCGGAGCTTGCCGACCTCCTTCCTGCGCCAGTCGAAGTCGCTGTCGTGCTCGGCCAGGCCCATTATGTAGAGCCTGACAACGTCGGCACCGTTCTCCTCGATTGCGTCTATAAAGTTCAGCACGTTGCCCTTGCTCTTGCTCATCTTGGTGCCTTCCAGCGTTCCGAAGCCGTTGACAGCGATGCCCCTCGGCCAGTGCTCCTTCCTGAATATCGCGGTGTGGTTGAAGATGAAGAACGTCAGGTGGTTCGGGATGAGGTCCTTCGCCGAGCAGCGCCAGTCGAGCGGGTACCAGTACTCGAACTCCTCCTTCATCTCGCGAATCGTCTCGGCCGGGATTCCGGTCTTCTCCTCAAGCTCCTTCTCGCGCTCCTCGCTGAACTCCTCCAGGAACAGGTAGTCGAAGAAGTCCCTGTCGAGCTTCTCCGGGTCGAGTTTGCCCTCTTCCCTCAGCCTGTTCATGTGCCTGCTTATGGTGTAGTAGGCCATGTAGATGGTTGAGTCGCTCAGGCTCTCGATGACCCAGTCGGGGTCCCACGGGAGCGGCGTTCCAAGGCCAACCTTCCTCGCGCAGGCCTTCTTGTCGAGCCAGTCTATTACCGCCTCAAACTGGGCGCGTCTGCTCTCCGGGTAGATGGTCATGTTTGCCAAAGCCTCTCTCGCCTTCTCCTTCCATTCTGGGTTGCCGTAGTCGATGAACCACTGGTCGTGGATTATCTTGATGACCGCCTGGTTGCCGAACCTAGATATGACGGGCTTTTCGGCGAACTCGTACATTATCTCCGCTATGCCCTTCTCCTGGAGCTCCTTGGCTATCAGATCCTTGGCTTCCTGAACGGACTTGCCGGCGTAGGGCTCAATCTTGAAGATCCCCTTGTGATACTCCGCCTTGTAGATGTTCTTGGTCGCTTCTTCGAGCTTCTCAACGTCCTTCTGGCTCTTCACGCCGAGCCTCTCGGCCTCCTCGACCGCCGGAAAGTCGCCATAGCCCTCCAGCTTGATCAGCGAGATGTAGCTTATTTCTTCGACCACACGCGGGTCGATGTCGTATCTGAGCAGGATCTCGGTCTCCTTCTTGAGGTCTTCAAGGGCAACGTGGTCAAAGGGCGCGTGAGCAGGAACGCTCATAACCACTCCGGTCGCGTTGTCCGGGTCTACGAACTCCGCCGGGAGGATTATGACCTCATCTCCCGTTACCGGGTTCTTCACGTACCTTCCGATGAGCCTCTCTCCTTTAAACTCCTCCAGAACCTTAATATCCCTGTCCTGGAAGGAGAGCTTGTAGGCGGCCTCCTTGCTGATTATCCAGGTCTCTTCCCTATCGCCGCGCCTGACCTTTGCCTTGACGTAGGTCGCCTCTGGGTTCAGCCACATGTTGGTGACGCCGTATACAGTCTCGGGTCTGAGCGTTGCCGCTGGAAGGTAAATTTCCTCACCGTTCTCCTCCAGGATGAACTTGATTATAATGTAGTCCAGGATCTGGACGTCTTCTCCCTCCATTATGTCGTGGTCTCCCAGCGGCGTACCGACTACCGGGTCCCACCTGACCCTGTGCGCCCCCTTGACCACCAGCCCCCTGTCCTTGAGCGTCCAGAACTGCCACTCTATGAACTTGCTGAAGGGCGGGAAGAGGCTCGTTGTGTGGAACTCCCTCGTCCAGTCGACGGAGAAGCCTGCCCTGATGAAGGTCTCCTTCGCGGCCTTCATGAAGTACTTGACTATCTCCTTCGGGTCTTCGAACTTCCAGAGTACCTCCTCGGGAACCTTGTAGACATCGCGGTAGATGTGTATCGTCTTCGGGTCACGGTGCTTTATCCTCTCGGCGATTCCGACTATCGGCGCGCCGGTGATGTGCCAAGCCATCGGGAAGAGGACGTTGTAGCCCTGCATGCGCTTGAAGCGCGCTATGACGTCGGGAATCGTGTAGGTCCTCGCGTGGCCGACATGGAGATGACCCGAGAGGTACGGGAACGCGACGGTTATGTAGAACTTCCTGTCCTTGGGCTTCGCCCTTCTGTCGGGCTCGAAAACCCTCTCCTCCATCCAGCGCCTCTGCCACTTCTCCTCAATGGCCTTGAAGTTGAGCTCAGCCATGGCTATACCTCCTCAGAATTTTTTCAAAAGAGCGTGAGCGATACTCCAGAATAGGGGGGTTATCGGGGAAATCAGGCACAGCTGCGACTCCAGCGATGGAGAAGACACTCCCCCCTCATCGGCATCGGTGCGAGTAGGATTCCTGATATTTAAATCTTTTGCTGGTGCTGAATGTTCTCACCGTTCACTTTTTGGCATCTTCCGAACCAAAGTTGTTATATATCTTGGGGTCGTTTGGTTAAATTAGTGAGGTGATGGCCGTGGGTAAACTCGGCGAGGTGTTTCAGTTCCTGGATTCGGTGGGATTCGGGGAGACTGTACTCGTGGAGTACACCTCACCGAATTACACCCTCGACTTCATGGTGCTCCTTTTGAAGCGTTATTCCGATGACAGGGGCTACTCCTTCGTGGTCGACGACCATCTGGATACACTCCACATGCTCGACGAGCATCTCAAGTTCTTCGGCGTTAAGGGGGTGTTCGACGATGCCATCGTCCTTAAAACTGGGGGGGTCATGAACGTTGGCAAGGTGGTGGATAGGGTGGCGGTTGAGAGCGAGGCGGCGATGTACCTGCGCCGGTACGAAGAGGCGAGTGCCAGGGTGTTCTCCGGTCTCAACGAGGCTATAAACGTTGTCCTTGGCCTGGAAAAGCTCTTTGCCTTCGTGGAGAACTACCGCAACTTCTATGAAATTATATCGAGCATAGACCGGTTCCTGGGGAACAAGAAACGGAAGGCGTTTTACTTTATGGACAAGAACGTCTGTCAGAGGCTTCCCTTCAACCCCCTCCCAGAGATCGAGAAGATCGCCAGCACGTTTTTGGACGTCAGGCTCGATGGCAACAGGCTGGTGGGCAGGATAAACAAGTCCCCCGACATCAGGATGATGGGTTGGGAGATAGAGGTCTCGGTCGAGGAAATTCTCTGACCTCGAAACCATTTTCTTCCGTTTGCCATCTCTCTTCAGTTATGTGCTTGAAACGTGCCCTCACAACCGGGAACGTCTGTGTCTCGTTCCGTCCCCTCAGGCGCGCTGAGGCATTTTTAACTGTGGAAGGAAAGGTTGCAATGATATGGAACACCTGAGAGGTTCTTGATGCCGCCAGAACCCTGGAAGGCTGAGATGGCTGATTTGGGCAGAAAGACAGTTCTCTCTGCTTTCATAGATTCCCGTGCACCTCGACGGCTGGGGGTATCTTAACGTGCTCAATTTAAGAATGTGGGGGACATCGAGGAGCTGAAGGAAAAGCCGGGGTATTCAAAGCCTGATAAGCTCTCTCTCCGCCCTTGTCAGCCTCTTCCCCTTCCCGTCATGAACGACGACGTCGTCCTCTATGCGAACCCCTCCGAGGCCGGGAACGTAAATGCCGGGCTCCACTGTGAAGGTCATGCCGTTTTCGAGGATCAAGTTCCCATCCGGGCCGATGTATGGCTCCTCATGGACGTCCAGGCCAAGGCCGTGCCCTGTCCTGTGGGTGAAGTACTCGCCGTAACCGGCCTTTTCTATGGTTTCCCTCGCGGCCCTGTCAACTTCCCTCGTGAGGACGCCTTCACGGACAGCCTTGTATGCCCTCTCCTGCGCCTCCTTAACGACCTCGTAGATCTCAACCAGCCTCTCATCTGGTCTGCCGAGGGCTATCGTCCGCGTTATGTCCGAGCAGTAGCCCTTCCACTTGGCCCCGTAGTCGAGTATCACCATGTCCCCCTTCCTGAGCCTCCTGTTTCCCGGTTCGTGGTGGGGATTGGCGGCGTTTTCACCGCTCGCCACTATCGGCGGGAACGAGATTCCGTCGCTGAGCTCCCTGATGGCCAGCTCTATCTTCAAGGCCAGCTCCCGCTCGCGCATACCGACCAGGTTCCAGCTAAGGATCTCGTCAAAGACCCTGTCTGCGGCCTTGGCGGCGTGCCCCATCATCTCTATCTCATGCTTGTCTTTCCTCATGCGGAGTTCCCTAACGAGCGAGCTTAGGGGGTGGAACTCGAAGGGACCGAGCCTCATGACGTTCATCAGCCAGTCGGCGCGCATGGTGTCCTCTATCAGGAGCCTGCCGTCTGAGAGGTGGAGTTCGGCCAGTATCCACGCGAGCTTGTCGTAGGGGTTCTCCCCGTCCCGCCAGAAGGTAACTGGGAAGTTTCTCACGACGTTCTTGTAGAGGCTAGGGAGCAGGAGCCGGTATTCGCCGTCGGCGCTCACAACCAGAACGGTGAGCCTCTCACCGGCCTCGTGAACCGTCAGCCCGGTGAGGTAGTAGAGGTTCGTCCCCGGGCTTATCAGGGCTCCGTCAAAGTCCTTCTCTTTTATGAGGGATACGAGTTTTTGAAGGCGCATCGGTTTCACCACGTTAACTACTCCGCAAGGCTTAAAAACTCAACCTCGAACCTCGACCGACTGGGCGGGCCAAGCCCGCGGGATGTTCCCGGAAGGGAGAACCACAAACACGGAAGGAGGGTGCAAGATGGGAATGTACAAGTACATTAGGGAAGCCTGGAAGAGCCCCAAGAAGAGCTACGTCGGGGAGCTTCTCAAGATTAGAATGATAAAGTGGCGCCGTGAGCCCGTCGTCGTTAGGATCGAGAGGCCGACCAGGCTAGACAGGGCCAGGAGCCTCGGCTACCAGGCCAAGCAGGGCTACGTCATGGTTAGGGTCAGAGTCAGGAAGGGCGGAAGGAAGAGGCCCAGGTGGAAGGGCGGAAGGAAGCCGAGCAAGATGGGTCAGGTCAAGTACAGCCCGAAGAAGAGCCTCCAGTGGATCGCCGAGGAGAAGGCTGCCAGAAAGTTCCCGAACCTTGAGGTTCTCAACAGCTACTGGGTCGGCGAGGATGGAATGTACAGGTGGTTTGAGGTCATAATGGTCGACCCGCACCACCCGGTCATCAAGGCTGACCCCAAGATCAACTGGATAGCCGGCAAGGCCCACAAGGGCAGGGTCTTCCGCGGACTCACCAGCGCCGGCAGGAAGAGCAGGGGACTCAGGAACAAGGGTAAGGGCGCCGAGAAGGTCAGGCCCAGTATAAGGGCCAACAGGGGCAGGGGCAAGTGAAGGCTCTGCCTCCCTTTTCTGTTCTCCTGTTGGATTTTAATATTATGAGATTTCTCATTTGATTTGTGAACTAGTGTGTTGATATCTTTGGGGTAGATGTTATTTGTGGGGGGATTTATCCTGTCAAGCTAAACTAAAATAACTAAGGTAAAATACCGTTAATACTAATAATGATATAAAAATCAAAAAGCTTAAATGGGTATAACTTAGAACTATGGATTGAAGTGATACAATGGCAACATATGGATTGTGGTATTTTAAAGCACAAAATGGAAGTTATGAGACATTCCCCTCTGCAGGAACACCATCCCAGTTGGAAGATCGAGGCTTCACTTATGCAATAGCATTACACTCTTCTAAAAAAGATGAAAATGGGAACTTAGTTCATGGGAATATCCCGTTTAGTGGGTATTCTTACGATGATGGATATCAAGATGGTGCATCTCTTGGAAGATGGGTAGATTCAATATTGAGGGGAATTGATTACCGGGTTGTGATTCCAGTTCTTATTGACAAGAGTAAAACCCGAGGAATTAGGGGGATTCAATATTGGAAAGGATGGGTTGATGGAGTATACAATAACACGAGCGGCTACCAAGTAGGTTTTTATTGGTATCTCGAATACCCCTGGCAGTTTAGTGATGGGATTGTTTATGAAGACTCGAATCATATTTGGAACAAGGGGCAGCAATTCATTTGGATCCCGTATTTCCATTATTCATATCCAAATCATGTTAGTGATATTACAAAAACTGATATTGGACTTCTGGCGAAATACTTTACGTACGTGTTTATCCAGCCTAATTACTATCAGGGAACAACTAAGACACTGCAGGATTTCAACGTTGTGTATAATCAGATTGAGGAACTTAAGGAGGAGAGCAATCTAAGCAACATCTTCATGGAAATGGAATGTGATGGTAGAGTTAGATCACCCGATTCAGAAACTGCTTTGGAGTATAGAGAAAGAGCATGTGCCTATGTGAAATATACCGAGGGTTATCCGCACAGGGCTTACTATTACGATGCCAATATCCAGAATATCCAAGAGATGGAGGAATACTGCAATGACAAAGGCAAGAAGTATGTATTTTAGAGCTTTTGCTGGCTTTTTTGTCTTTACACTTTTGTTAATAGCACCACAGGTTTCCGCGGCTTACCACGGCGTGAAAATAGCCACGCGGGTCGTCCCTGGAGACGGAGACTTTTTCATTGAGGTCTCCACCTACGACGCTTACAGCCCGGGAAACAGCTTGAGAACCCTTAACCTTACCGTAGACCAGTCCCCGTGGAGATCTTTCATGTTCTACTCATCTAACGGAAGTTATTACCTCATATGGCAGGGGGACTTCTCATCGGAATTTCACGAGGCTTTCTACTCGAACGGCTCTTGGTACCTCCTTCTTCAGTACGGCTATCCCCTCTTCAGGATAAATGGGAGGCCATTTGCGAGAGCTTACCCCTACAATTTAACCTACAACGCCATAACTATTTACAGGATTGAAAATGGATGCATAGAGCCAACATGGAATATCCCCTCGCCATCCACAGGGATTTTTGGTACCTCCAGGCTGAAAAACCATACGATTATTTTTTCCTCGTATTCTGAGGCCATTGGGACGAGTTTTATAGAAAGAGTGCCCCTGAAGGCCTTTGAGGAGGACATATCAATAATCAACGCCTCAGTGTTTGCGGACTCACTTTTGGCGGCGCAACTGTCTGATGGTACTCTGATCATTTTCTTCCCAGCACTTTACTATCTCAAGGCAAACGGGTCCGTCTACGCTGGGATCGTCCGGGACGGCAGATTTATCCCTGTTTTTAATTCAGAAAAAGCAACTGGCTACATCTTCGTTTTTCATGGTGATCTCAAGGCAATCCCAACCATAACAGTGAATCTTGACAACAAGGAAGTGTTTCCAACGATTACCGGTCAGTACAATCTCCATGATTGCTATGAGAAAAACTCCAGTTCAATATCTTCGGCCACAACTACTGCCGAGCCGGGTTCCATGAACGGTCCCAGCTTAATCCTTCTCGGTTTAGTCCTTGCACTCCTCATTGGGGGGATTTTAGGGTATAAGTTTGGGCGTAGGTAGGGGTGTTTTCAGTGAACCTCTTCACTGACGCCCAATCTCGTTCTTCCGTTTTTTACTCCTATCCGTCTGATGTCAAGCTCGTCAAACACTACATTTATACTCATGAATCCACAAACCTCAACTCGGTGAGAAGGCAATGTCCCGAATGGTGAAGAGTACTGGTTTTTTCACCCTGCTTTTATTTCTGCTCATCGGCCCCATTCCTGCATGGGGTATGGAAGATGGCCTGAAAATATTGGACGCCTACTCCACCGGAGACAGGATTGCCTTTCTGGTCTTCAATGAAGCCTCTGATGAGCTTTACAGTGTAGTTTACGATGGCCACTCCTTTGAAGCTGAACGGCTCAACTTTACCTTGGGTCATTATCAAGTGCGGCACTGGAACGGCGAATACTGGCTCCTCCAGAAGGGAGAGCGGGGGACTGTTGGGCTTTACACGTATCGCAAAGGCAGGCTCAGGCTTATTAAAACTTTCAGTAGGGGAAGTCTGTGCACCGATAACGACCTGGAGGTTAAGTGGAATGGGAAGGAGTACTTCCTGACGTTTATAATGCAGGGTTCTAACGATGACCCCAGCACTGGGGAATGTGATTTTATCTTTAAGAACTACCTCTTAGAGGACGAAAATCTAATCCCCTTGAACGTCTCGGGGCCGGCAATATGGATTCCAGCACTAAACGCCTGGCTCGTTGAAGGATCTCTTGCGTACTTGGTAGACGAGAATGGGAAGCTACTCGACGAGTACAACTTCAGCAGAACGGGTATATACTCGGTGGGCTTGGTAATTAATGACAGCAAAAATTTGGTTACAGTATCCGCGGATGGCGGTTGGGTTAAGTTATTTGCCGTTAGGGACTCTTCTCTGGTTCTAATCCACAATCGAAGATTGGAAGAAAGAGAGCTGGGAGAAGGGCCGTATCCTCCAGAGGTGTGGATCGGAAAACCGGTGCTTTTTGACGGAGATCCGCGTAATGATTCGGTTTCTATTATCTGGTTATTTAACGGCACCGATTTCGTCAAGATACACACATTTAAAGGCTACACAACGCTCTATCCAGTAATGGCCTCCAATAGGAGTTATCTTCTTTCGAGAGTCCCTGCTAACGGGGGAACCCGCATCCTGCTCAATCTATTTGAACTCAAAGGTTTTTCACTCGTCCAACTCGGTTCCCTAAAAGCCAGAAACAACTACCTCAGAGTGGTCAATACGGGGGAGCTAAAGGGATTCCCCGCGCTAAAGGTTGAGTCCAGAAGTATGCTCGTAGCTCCTGGGGGAGATTCAGTCTTCCTCTTCAACTCTACTGACATGTTTGAACTCACGTCAGGAAATTCAATTGAGCTCCCAAATGCCCTTAGAAACAATAATTACAGGGTATCATTTTGCTGTGGAGGGGTGGTGGTATTTAATGAAAACAGAGCATATCTCTTTAAAAATGGCAAATTCCGCGATATAACCCCGGAAATACTTTCAGTATTATCCAGAAATTCGGAGAATAGTATGTCTTTAGCATCACTTACTTTGGTTACTCTTGCTGTTATGGTAATTGTCTTGTTGGTTTTCCTGAGAAAAAGAAGATAACGTTGCATTCATCCAAGCGCGAGGATTATGGGAATGTTTTCCCAAGGGTCTTTAATGGCTGCTTATTCTTCAGGATTTTCAAGCCTTATCCGCTTGATCCCGATTCTCTCATAGACCCTGTCCGAGCTTATTATAACTCCCCCGCATTTTGCCGCATGAAAGGCGTCGAAGGGGTTGAGGTCATGCTCCTTCATGTAGTAGGCCGCCCTCAGGTAAACGTCGTCCTCTCTTCCTGTCAGGGCCATAACGGCTGAGGTTAACCTTATCGGGTCAAGGTCGTACTTTCTTGCCACAATTAGCAGTTCGAGAAACGTAGTTTCCGAGGTTGTTATCTGGCCGCTGTATTTTTTGAGGATTTTCTCTGCGTTCTCCTTGAGCCAGTCGCCTGGCTTCATTAGTGCGAGGAAGAAATCGGTGTCTGCGTATATCATTCAGATTCCTCCAGTACCTCTTTTGTGGCTTCCCTCAGTATTTCCTTCTTGAGTTCGTGGAGGGTCTTGTCCGGGAGTTTCTTTCCTAGTTCTTCGAGTTCTCTGAGGGGTTCTTGGGGCTTCGGCACGATCAGTATTCCTTCATCGAGCTTAACGAGATAAACCTCATCTGGAAGGCCTTCCCTCATAGCTTTGGGGAGATAGAGGCGCCCCTTTGAGTCAACTCTGGTCAGCATTTTTTCCACCAAGAGAACCTTGGTGGGAAAACTATTTAAGATTTCCCACAAAAGCGGGGTTATCTTTTAAAGCCGCTTTCCCAATTCACTCCGGTGATAGAAATGGCAAACCTAAGGGCCCATCACGTCAGGATTACCACCTTCATCCACGCCACAGAGGATGAGGACAAGGTTCTTGAGGCGATTGCCACATTCATTCCGGAAGAGATCGATGACGACGATGTGATTTTCGACATCGACGAGACCACCGGCTTCTTTGGAAACCCCATCAAGGTCGTCAACGTCGAGATAAAGAGGAGCAGGGCCGTTAGGAAGTTCATTGACTACTTCAAGGAACTGCTGAGCGAGGAGGACAGGGGGTACCTCTTGGAGAATCTCGACGAGAAGGTCGACGAGGAGGGAACCCTCTACGTCCGCTTCAACAAGCAGAAGGCTTATCTAGGCGAGCCGGAGATAGACGAAGGCGGGGACACCATTCAGGTCAGGATAAAGGTCAAGGCCTTCCCGATGAAGAAGGAGGCCGTCGTCAAAGCCGTGAGGGAGTGGCTGGAGGAATGAGCCCGGACAGTGAAAGAGTTGAAGCCGAGGAGCTCTCCTTCTCCCGCGACTACTTCGTGGAAATGGACGTGAGGAACGGGGAGGCCTACGAGCTGGCAAGCGAGTGGTTCGACGAGGTTGTCTTCACCAAAAAGCTCACCCTTGAGGGCTCTCCGGACTGGGGTGCGCTGAAGGAGGATCTCAGGGAGCTTCGCGAGAGGCATGGCCGGGTCGCACTGCTCGTAGTCACCAGAAAGCCGAGCCTCATCCGGGAGGTGAAGAACCGCAATTTAAAGGCCCTCATATATGTCCAGGGCGGCGACATGAGGGTAAACCGCTTCGCCCTTGAGGCCGGCGTCGATGCACTCATAAGCCCGTGGCTCGGGAGGAAAGACCCCGGCTTCGACCACGTTCTTGCGAAGATAGCGGCGAAAAAGGGGGTTGCCATAGGTTTCTCCCTTGCGCCGCTCCTCACTGCCAATCCCTATGAGAGGGTTCAGATCCTCCGCTTCATGACGAAGACCTGGCAGCTCGTCAGGAAGTACGATGTTCCGCGCTTTATAACAAGTTCCGCCGAGAGCCGGTGGGACGTCCGCTCTCCGAGGGACCTCATGAGCCTCGGGATAAACCTGGGCATGGAAACACCGCAGGCGAGGGCGAGTCTGAACTTCTATCCGAGGAGGATTCTGTCAAGGCTCAAATGAAATGGAAAAGAAAGCCTCAGCCCTCCAGCGCCGGGAAACCGTCAGGCTCGTAGTCCTCAAGCCTTCCGTCGAGGTAGTCCTCGTATCCCTTGAGGTCGAGCAGGCCGTGACCGCTGAGGTTGAAGAGAATGACCTCTTCTTTTCCTTCACCCTTCGCCTTCAGCGTCCTGTCTATTGCCCCCTTCACTGCGTGTGCACTCTCGGGGGCGGGTATTATTCCCTCGGTCTTTGCGAACAGCTCGGCCGCCCGGAAGACCTCGTTCTGGTGGTAAGCTACCGGCTTGACGATGCCGTGGTTGATGAGTATGCTCAGCGTTGGGGCAAGGCCGTGATAGCGTAAACCACCGGCGTGTATCGGCGGGACGTAGTAGGTGTGGCCGAGGGTGTGCATCCTCATCTTCGGTGTGTAGCCACCCGAATCGCCGTAGTCGTACCTGTAAACGCCCCGGGTCATTGTCGGTGCCGCCCTCGGCTCGACCGCTATGAACTCGTAGTCCTCTTTGCCGTCGAGGACGTCCTTCACGAAGGGGTAAGCCAGGCCGGCGAAGTTGCTTCCGCCGCCGACGCAGCCTATTATCACGTCCGGCTCTTCAAACTCATTCATCTGCTCTTTTGCCTCCAGGCCGATGACCGTCTGGTGCATGAGGACGTGGTTGAGGACGCTTCCGAGGGAATAGCGGGCCCTTTCGTCGCGGAGGACGTCTTCAATGGCCTCGCTTATCGCTATGCCCAGCCCGCCGGGGTGGTCCGGGTCTTCAGAGAGGAACTTCCTTCCTATCTCCGTCCTGTCGCTCGGGCTTGGATAGACCTCTGCACCGTAGAGGCGCATTATCGTCTTCCTGTAGGGCTTCTGCCGGTAGCTCGCCCTCGCCATGTAAACGCGAACCTTAAGCCCGAGCAAGGCCCCTGCGAGGCTCAATGCCGTCCCCCACTGGCCTGCGCCGGTCTCGGTGACGAGCCTCTCGATGCCCTCCTTTTTGGCGTAGTAGGCCTGTGCCAGAGCGGTGTTTATCTTGTGGCTTCCGGTTACCGTCGCTCCCTCGTACTTGAAGTATATCCTCGCTGGCGTTTCGAGGGCCTTCTCAAGGTTCGTTGCTCGGAAAAGCGGCGTCGGGCGGCCTATCTTGGTGTAGAGTTCACGGACTTCCTTTGGTATCTTAATGTAGCGCTCGGTGCTCATCTCCTGCCTGACCAGCTCGGCCGCGAAAATCCTCAGAAGCTTCTCCGGATCCATTGGCTCGTCTGTCTCCGGGTCGAGTGGCGGGGCTAGGGACTCCGGAAGGTCCGGCAAGATGTTGTACCACCTCTTGGGTATCCTTCCATCCGGCAGAACAGCTTTCATTCTACCACCTCCTGGTTTTGAAGTCTTTCCGGAGAAAGAAGTCCCAAAAATGAGGGAATAACGAGCGTGAAGGCCTCAGCTACGGCAGAGAAGTCGAGTATGGCGGTGTAAACACCAAAAACTCTCCCCCCTCAGGTCAACGCCAAAAGCAATCCCGTCCAAAAATCGGTGAGCTAACGTTGGGATTCAGGAAACCCTCAGGGTAGCCAAAAACAATCACTCCTGTACCGCATGGGGCATCGAAGTATTGAACATTGCATCACTTAAGAGCCTTTCGGTCGTCGGATTGGCCATCGGGCAGGAAATTGCAAAAAGCCTGGCGTCTTTTTGTCACGGTGACAAAGTGGGTCTCACGGTTCGAAGTGCCCCCTCAACTGCTCCGAATCCGGGCGAATTCCTCCACCGCTTCGCAGTTCCCGCGTGCGGAGACCACCGCGATGCCCTCTCCCAAAACGTTTCTCTCCGCTATATAGACGCACTGGCTTCCCTTCCGCAGGAGCGTTGCTCTTGCAGTTCGATTCTCTACTACCGGCTCGTACCCGGATTCTTCTGCCCTTTCGACGGCGGCCAGATAGACCTTGTCTGCCTTCCCCAGGGGAGCATCTAAAACAACAACGCGCCCGGTCACAGGAAGCCTCACCCACGTCTTCTCCCACGCCATCCCGGAGACGTGGAGAACCCCGGACTCGGTAAGGTAAAAGCAGGAATAGGCGACGTCCGCGCTCCCGTTAAGCGGCCAGGGGTTTTCTTCGGGCTTCCAGCAGCCTGTGGCAAAGTGAAGGCCGAAATAGATGTTGGGGCCGGAGACTGGAGGTGGTCTGAAGAGGAGCGTTAGCACCACCATAACGCCCACGAAGACGGCCGCCTTCTGGGGATTTTCGTGAAAATACCTCCCCATGAGGATGAGCGGGAACGTGAACGCTGTTATGAAGAGCAGAGCTCCAGCCGATGCATTCAGTTGGACGACCACCCATGCCGCGAGGAGCAGGGGAATCCCAAGGAGGAGCGATAGGGTAAGTCCCTTCATGGTGATCACTACGGTGCCGGATTTTATAACGGCTCCCTCCCCTTCAAACCCCTTTGAAGCGGTAGCGTTATTAGGAGCACCGCCCAAATTGAAACGATGCGCCATGCTCCGGCTGGAAATCTACTGCGACGAGGGTGAGGGTGAGAAGGTAAAGGAGGTTCTGGTCGGGTGGGGTCTCCAGTTCTACTTCGAGGAAGTTCAGAGCAACGGGCACCGGGCGCTTAAATTCACCGTCCTCGTGCCGGATTTCGTGATTAACGACGTCGTCGACGAGCTGATGAAGGCCGTTGACCTGAGAAAGGGCCACTCCTCGATAACCTGGACTCCGGTCAGCGGAAAGTCGGTAAAATACGCCAACTCGGCCAAGTCGCTCAGAAAATTCAAGCGCCGCTGGAGTCTCGCCGCCATTGAGGGGCTCATCGAAAACGCCAACAACCAGGCCCGGGTCGATCCGATTCAGCTCACCCTCGGTGCTGTGGCATCGATAATAGCCCTCTTCGGCCTGATAAACGACAGCATCGTGATGATAATCTCGGCCATGCTCCTATCGCCCATCCTCGGTCCGCTCTACGGCTTCTCCCTCAACATCGTCATGGGCAAGGGGAGGGACGCCCTCGATGCCGTTTCATCGATCCTAAAGCTCCTTGGAGTCATATTTCTGTCTGCTCTCCTTGTGTCTCTGGCCCTCAAGCTTGCCGGCTCGATGCCCCCCGAGCCAACCCACGAGATACTCATTCGCGGCGACTCCGGGCTGGTTTACATACTCCTTGCCATAATCCTTGGCTACGCCGGGATAGTTGCCATAGTCAGCAGAATCCCGGAGATCCTGGCTGGGGTCTCAATAGCGGCCGCCCTAGTCCCCCCAACAGCGGTTATAGGTATCTCCCTCGCGATGGGCTGGTGGGACGTTTTCGCCGGCTCACTCGTGCTCACCGTGGAAAACGTCCTCGGCCTTCTCAGCGGTTCTCTTCTTGGTCTCTACATCCTCAACGTCTCCCCGAGGAGCTACTATGAAAAGAGGGCGGCAAAGCTCTACACGAAGAGAACCGTGCTTGTTCTTGCCCTGATGCTCGTGGCGCTTGTACTTGTTGAACTCCTCAGTTAGGCCACTTCGGTCTGCTCGTATATTGGCCTGCCCTTCCGGTGTTTGACCAGAAGGCCGTAGAAGAACTCCTTTAAGTCGGGGCTCATGTCATCGTCGAGGAGCAGATCCGCCCTTCCGCGGTACTCTTTTTCCGCCTTGGTTATCAGGAGGGCTATCTGCGGCGTCAGGTGTTCGAGGAGTGCCCTGACGAGCTCGGGGTAGACCTCCTCTTCCAGCTCCTCATCCGATTCGATTCCAAGATATACGACGAAGCCCCTCATCTGAACCGCAAGGACGAACTCGTTCCCGCTAAGCTCAAAGAACGAGAAGTTGTGGCCCTTGGAGTCGGTTCTGGCAAGAAGGACACCCCTTATCGAAAGTGTTACCGGCTCGTCGTCTATCTCGAAAACGAGGTCCTTCGCCAGCTCTCTGGTTGCTGTTGCGTAGAGCTCCTCGATTGGCATAGGGCTACATTTTCCCCCGGGAATAAAAGGCTTTCGCGTCACGTTTTTAACGATGACGTTCAAAGAAATCACGGTGGTGTCATGAAGATCACACGCTTTGGAGTCTCGGTTCCCGATGAGCTGCTTGAAAAGTTTGACCGTATAATCGAGGAAAAGGGCTATGTTAACAGGAGCGAGGCCATAAGGGACATGATGAGGGACTTCATAGTCCGACACGAATGGGAGGAAGGTGACAGGGACGTTGCAGGTACAATCACCATAGTTTACAACCACGACGAGGCCGATGTCGTGAAGGAACTGCTCGACCTGCAGCACGACTACGTTGATGAGATAATCTCAAGCCTCCACGTCCATATGGATGAACACAACTGCCTTGAGGTGGTCGTGGTCAAGGGCAAGGCCACCCGGATAAAGGAGATAGCCGAGAGGCTGATAAGCCTGAAGGGAGTGAAGCATGGGAAGCTCGTGATGACGACCACCGGAAGGGAGCTGGTTTGACGAGATTTAAGGGGTGATGAAGATGAGGCTCTTTTCCTTCCTGTCTTCCCTTCTGGTGGTTCTCTCCTTTGCACTCCCCTGGTTCCGTTTCAACGGTTGGGAAATAACCTTCCTCGGTATCCTTCGCGAAGTCCTGACGATTCCCGGGGGGTTCAACGAGGCGTTCTGGTGGCTCAACCCCCACAGCACCGCGGGCATGTTCACCTTCATAGCGTTCTTTGCGGGAATATTCATGATACTCGTCGGCGTGCTCTTCGGTGTTCTCGGGGGGAGGGTCGGCCCCGGGGTGGGCACTGTGGGGATGTTCGTCTTCACCCTCACGTCGTGGTACGTCTACGGTTCAGGCTATTTTGAGATTCTGGCCGAGGGCTACGTCATAGCTCTGCTGAGCTTTGTGGTGGGCTTCGTAGTCGCCGGCGGTGAAAAGCTCTAGCCCACGACCTCGACAACGTCGCCGTTCCCCGGCGGCAGGACGGACATAATGTCCTCTTCCCTCACCTTGTAGCCCCACTTCTCCAGAATACGCCGTATCTTCTTCACGAGCTCACTCTTCTTCAGCGAACCCGGGCGTATCACGATGTACCTGTCCGTGTGGGCCTTTATGGCATCGATAGGGGCGCAGACGACGTAGTCCTCGCCCTCGTAGTTTATCACGCCAACGGCGAGCTTGAGAGGGAGCCCGTGGAGCCAGTTCCTCTTGCCGTAGACCATGAAAGCTCCCTTGCCCAGGTACTCGCCGCTTGGGGTCTGCTTGGTGACCTGCTCCGGGAGCGCCCAGTAGGCGTCCTCGCTGTAAACTCCCCTGCTCCAGGCCTTGCTCATCGAGACCGCGAACTGGCAGGCCTCGAAGATGGTCTTCTCCCCGGCTTTCTGGCCATCCTTGATCACAACGTGCGGGGCGCCGTAGACGTCGGCGTGGCAGTAGAGGTCGTTCTCGGCCATGTGCTTCTTTATTAGAATCTCGTTGGTGCTCGCATCCTTACCCGCTAAAACCAGAAAGCCCTCGCTCGAAACGAACCAGCGGAACTTCTCGAACCACTTCTTTTTTCTCCTCTCTATTCGCCTGACGTTCAGCTCCTTCTTGAGCTCCTCCTCGATGAGCCTCTCCACCTCGTCGAGCTTCCTCCTCGTGTCCTCGTAGGCCTTAAGTGCCCCCTCGTACTTGTGGCGGAACTTCTTGGCCTTCTCGTAGTAGAGTTCGGCGTTCTCACCTATGCTTTTGTTGAGGTGGAGGCGTATCTTTTTGCCTTCCAGCTCTATCGTCACGGCTTTCTCCTTGGGGTCGATGCCCTTCACCATGAGCGCGATTTTGTTGCCCCCCTTCTTGCCCTCCTCTATGCGCTTTTTGAACTCGTCCCAGCCGAGCTTTTCAGTGGCTTTCCTGAATTCTTCCAAAAGTCTCTCGATGAGGGCGTAGTTGGCGTAGATCAGGTCACCTATCTCCTGGTTGGCCTTCGCCCCCTCCTCGAAGCCCTTCAGCATCTCCTCCTGCTTTCTGAGCGTCATGAGGAGCTGCCTCTTCTTGGCCTCAAGCCTCTTTGTCTGTTCAATTCTCGCCTTCTCCAGGGTTATCTTTCCGAAGTACTCGTCGAGGGCCTCGCTGAAGGTTTTAAAATAGCGCTTCTCCAGTCCCTCATAGAGCCTCAGCTCGATTGGAACGACGTCGTGCATGTTTCCGTCTTTGAAGACTATGTTGGGCTTTGGTTCGTCGTTGAAGGTCTTAAGCATCGCCTCGTAGACCCTCAGCAGGTCTCCATCGCTCAGCTCCTTCACGGGAGCTGTCTTCTCGAAGCCGGCCCTGATGGAAATCTCTTCCGCGTACATGCCCCCCATGTTAAGCTTTCTGGCCAGGGCACGGACGAGTTCGAGATTTTCATCTTCCCGCATCAGTTCTAGGAAGCGCTCCTTCGAAACCTCAAGGGGGTTCTCCCTCGCCGGTGGAAACCTGTATTCCGCCTTCGGCTTTATCGCCCTGTCCTTGTACTCCTCGTAGCGGAGCGCTGCGACGATTTTGTTCTCCCCGTCAACGAGTATCACGTTCCCCCTCCTGAAGAGCTCGCCGATGAGGGTGTAGTCCCCAACGCGAATCTTCACTATCCTATCGAAGCCGTGCTGCTCTATCGCGTCGATGAATCCACCTGAGAGGTGCTTCCTGAGGAGCATGGTAAAGCTTGAGGGCTGTTTTGGGGCCTCCTTTACGTAGGTCGTGAGGTGGAACCTCTTGCCGGCCTGGAGTATCAAGTCAGCCCTTCCCTCCTTCGTCCGGAGTTTAATCCTTATCTCGTCGCCGTCATGGTAAACCTTGTCAACGCGAGAACCGATAAGCCACTGGAGCTCCCTCACGATGTAGCGTATATCAACGCTGCTCATTTCTTCCTTCATTCTCTCACCCCTTCCGGGTTGTCCCTTTCCCTTTAAACCCCTTCGCTGTCCTGAGATGTTCACGGGCTCAACTCTGTTCCGGATAAGGTTAAATACTCCAAGATCAACAACACTCCCGGTGATATAGAATGAAAGGCTACTTCACATTCGTCCTGCACACCCACCTCCCCTACGTTCGGAAGCACGGCAGATGGCCCTTCGGCGAGGAATGGCTCTACGAGGCGATGAGCGAGACCTATCTGCCCCTCCTCATGGAGTTTGAGCGCCTCCGTTATTCTGGTGTTAGGTTCCAGCTAGTGATCAACATAACCCCCGTTCTGGCCGAGCAGCTGGCCGATGATTACATCAAGGCCGAGTTTGAGGAATATCTCCTGAGGAGAATCGAGGCAACCGAGAAAGACCTGAAATCGGGCAAGTACGACGAAAAGGCGGTTAGGGCTTCCCTTGACCACTTCAGGAAGGTTTACGACTACTGGAAGGCGATAAACGGCGACATCATCGGCAAGTTCCGCGAGCTCCAGGATTCCGGCTATCTCGAAATAATAACCTCCGCGGCAACTCACGGCTATCTCCCCCTCCTCGGGAGGGACGAGGCGATAAGGGCGCAAATAGCAAACGGCGTTGCCACGTACGAGAAACACTTCGGGAGGAGGCCGAGGGGGATTTGGCTTCCGGAGTGCGCCTACAGGCCGGCCGGAGAGTGGGAGCTCCCGGGTGGAAGGCTGGTCAAGAGGCAGGGCATAGAGAGATTCCTGGAGGAATTCGGTATCGAGTACTTCTTCGTTGAGAGCAACCTGATCGATGAGGGCCCCGTGACGAGGGGCTATGGCGAGATTCAGCTCTACGAAGGAGAGAAGAGCACGCTGAGGCCCTACTGGGTTAGGGGCTCCAGCGTGGCCATCTTCGCCCGCAACCGGGAAACCGGCCACCAGGTCTGGAGCGCACACTACGGCTATCCGGGCGACTTCTTCTATCGGGAGTTCCACAGGAAAGCCCCGGAGAGCGGAGGGCAGTACTGGAGGGTAACGGGAAAGGACGTTGAGCTCGGGGACAAGGAATTTTACGACCCCGATAAAGCGATGGAACGGGTCGAGGAGCACGCCAGACACTTCGTCTGGCTGGTGACCACGTTGCTGGAGGGCTATGAGGAGAAGTTGGGTGAGAAGGGAATAGTCGTTTCGCCCTACGACACCGAGCTCTTCGGCCACTGGTGGTTTGAGGGCGTCAAATGGCTCGGCAGGGTGCTTGAACTGATGGCGGAAAGGGGAATAGTTACCACGACACTTTCGGCCTTCCTTGACAGTTACACAGGAGAGCGGTACGAAGTTGAGCTACCAGAGGGCTCGTGGGGGGCCAACGCCGACCACTCGACCTGGTGGAACGGGGGAACGGAATGGACGTGGGAGCACGTCTATCGTGCCGAGGAGAGAATGGTAGCGCTGGCGAGTAAGTACTACGGGATGGACAGAACCACCGACAGAATCCTTGAGCAGCTCGCGAGGGAGATATTGATCCTCGAAGCCAGCGACTGGCAGTTCCTCATAACGACCGGTCAGGCAAAGAAGTACGCCGAGAGAAGGATTCTGACCCACAGCAGGGACTTCCACAGGCTGGCAAACGAGCTGGAAAGGTACGTTAAAACAGGAGCTTTTGACGTCCACCTTCTGGAGCGGCTTGAGGAGCGGGACAACCCCTTCCGACCGGTGGTGGTTGCGAGCTACGTGAGTGAGAATCCCCCGGAGGTTCCGGAGTACGTGGAGCCCCCCGAGGTTCCACCGGAGGGGAGTGGAGAACCCGCCGAACGGCCATCGGAGGAAGTTCCCGAGAGAGCCTACGCCACGGAAGTGGTCAAGGTTGTGGCCATAAAGCCTTCCCGTAAAGCGGAAAAGCCACCGGGACGCGAAAAGGCCAGAAAACCGAGTGTAGGGCGGCTCAGAACCTCCGGGAAAGGAAGAAAACTCAAGAAAAAGAGTGGCCTCCTATCGATAAAGGGCATCGGACCGAAAACCCTGGCAAAGCTCCAGCGTGCTGGAGTTCACACGGTAGAAGACCTCAGAAACGCCGATGTTGAGGAGCTGGCCAGGAAAACCCGCATCTCTCTCAAAAGGCTAAGGAAGTTCCTGGCTCAGATTTCCTGAATTTTCCTTTGTTTAATTTCGAAAGCCTTTTCTGAAGTTTTAACAAACCATCTATGTGGTTGCTATGAAAAAAGTTGAGGCGATTATTAGGGGAAACGATTTCGACCGCGTGAAGAACGCTCTCAAGCAGATTGGCATCGTGCCCCTGACGGCCTATCCAGTGCAGGGGAGGGGCGTTCAGGGCGGTGTTCCGCCGTACGACCTTCTTCCAAAAATGAAGATCGAGATCGTTGTAAAGGACAAGGACGTGGAAAGGGTCGTGGACACCATAGTAAGGAACGCCCGCAGCGGAACACCGGGTGACGGGAAGATCTTCATAATCCCGGTGGAAGACGCCATCCGGGTAAGAACAGGAGAAAGGGGGAACGAGGCCCTCTACTGAGGGCTTTCTTTTTTCACAGGAACGCGTGTCTGTGCTTGTAGAGGGCGTAGCTGGCGTAGCCGAGCAGGATCAGTGTTGCCGCTCCGAGAGCACCTATGATAGCAACGACCGCCTGGGCAAATCCAATGCTTCTGCCGAAGGCCTCGGCTATCTTCGCGAGTTCGGTGGGGTCGTTAAATGCGTAGATGGCATACCTTATAGAGAATGCGCCCATGATCATCGGAATGGGCATGACTGCGAAGGACAGCATCAGGCCGAGGTTACCTCTCTTTCTCAGACTCAGCATCGCCAGGAGCGTTGGGATTATTAGTATCAGGGCCGTAAAGGCATACATCGGACCGAATATGCCGGATACAATATAGAATGGAACCATTCCAAACAGGAACGCCCTGTACGCCCTGCGGAGAACCTTGACCTCACCGGCGAAATCGTAGGGGGCAACTTTGGAATACTTGTTCATCATCGCCACGTCCTTCATGTACTCCTTCTCCCCCATTTTCTCGATGTATTTGTCGTTTGTGTTGTTCTTCAGCCTGACGGCCCTTTTGAGGAAGAAGTTGGCCAGCTCCTCGTTATCGGTCGCGAGGTTTTCAGACAGCTGGAGGAAGTTCTCGCGGGCTTCATGGATAAGCCTGAGGGCTTTCTGCTTGTTTTTATCTGAGAGGTTTTTTAATGAGTTGATTCTCTTTTCGACATCCTCTAAAGTCTGTGCGACATCTCGCAGAATCTCTGCACTTCGCATACCTACACCTCCAAAAGGTAAAAGAAAAGCGGAGCTTTAAGCCTTTTGCTGTTTCTCATGTTGCAGGAGCTTGGTAATGCTCCAGTACATCATGATGAATATTGCGCCCCATGCAAAGACTAGGAAAGCGAGAGCTCCCGTGTCCATCTCCACCACCTCAGATCTTTATGAGCACCTCGTTCTTCGCAAGCTCCTCGCCGTACTTCTTCTTGATGGCCATGTACGCCTCGATGGCACCGATGATGAGGATTATGAGTATCACTATCCTGGCCCTGGTGATGAGGCTGATGACCTGGGGCGTGTAGTCGTAGCCAAGGACGTTGGTAACGTAGGACTCCGAGACACTGAATGCGCCCATCTGGATGTAGTCCCAGGTGTTCCCCGCGAGGAGGATTATCATGAACAGTGGTGCTATGAAGACCATGATGGGCTTGAACCAGCTAGGCACGTTGATGTAGGCTCCCTTGTGGAGCTCCTCCCAGAAGTTGTCGGGCTTGAAGAGCCAGACTGCCACTATGACGTCGAAGAGACCGAGCAGGACGAGGAAGTAGCTGCCGACCCACATGTCGAGCTCGCTGAGGTATGCCAGGCTGCTGTCGAGGGCGACCGGGAGTCCGAGGATGAACAGGAATATCCAGACCACCCAGGTACCGATCTTTCTCTCAAGGTGTATGTCCTCCTCGAGCATGGCGACAAGATAGTTGTAGGTTGCTATGGCCGAGGTGAATCCTGCGAACCAGAGGAGCAGGAACCACATTGCACCAAATATCTGACCGGCTGGCATGTTGGCGAAGACGTTCGGCAGTGCCATGTAGGCCAGACCAACGCCACCCTTAACAGCCTGCTCCGGGCCGAGGTAGGCGAAGGCTATCGGTATGGCGAGTGAGCCACCGAGGATGACCTCCGCAAACTCGTTGAGTGAAACGGTGGCAAGACCGCTGAGGGCAACGTCATCTTCCGGACCGAGGTAGCTGGCGTAGTTGTGTATGATACCCATACCGAGGGACAGTGTGAAGAATATCTGTCCCGCCGCTGCAAGGCTGATCTTGAAGAAGTTTTGGCTCAGGGTCTGGAAGTCCGGCTTCCAGATGTACTCAAGGCCCTTGATAGCGCTCCACTCGGGCTTGACTGGTGAACCGAGGGTCAGTGCCCTAATAACAAGGAGTATGGCAAACACGTAGAGGAGCGGCATCATAACCTTGACCCAGCGCTCGATACCCTTGCTGACACCCTGGCCGACTGCTATTCCAAGGAGAACCATCGTCAGTCCCCAGAAGAATATGACTGCTTTGGTGTTGGCCACGTAGCTCAGGAAGAACTGGACGGTGTCCTTGCCGAAGTAGGCTCCGGTGAGGCTGTAGTAGGTGTACGCCGCTGACCAACCGATGACCTGGTAGTAGTATGAGCTCAGCAGCGAAGCGACCGAGAAAGCCAGCATACCACCGATGATACCAAAGATAAGGGCGGTCTTTGGCTTCAGGCTTTCCCTGGCCATGAGGTAGAACATCGGGCCGATTGTACCGTGGCCGTACTTGCCACCGTATCTTCCCGTTGTCCACTCAATCCACATCACTGGTATTCCAAGGAAGAGCAGGGCTATGAAGTACGGTATCATGAAGGCGCCGCCACCGTTGCTAGCCAGCTGGTACGGGAACCTCCAGAAGTTACCAAGACCGATGGCGTTACCTGCCATAGCTAAAATCAAACCAAGCTTAGTTGCCCATTGATCTCTTTGTTCCACACAATTCACCCCCGTTCTTAAATGTATGGGCTTTAGCACCCCGTGTACTGCGGCGGGGCATTATGTATAAGACAAGGCATTCTATAAAAAGCTTTCTAATAGCTTTTTTCGACAAAAGACGATTTACTCAACCGTTAAACCAAGCTTGTTACGCTCTCGTCATTTTTCTAATACGTCAGAAGAACGTAAGCACTATTTTGACACTGTGTCAATTCAGAGGGGTTATTGGACAAATAGTGACAAAAATACGTCCTTCACACTCCATCAAATATTTAACCTGTGGCGCCCCAGTTGTAGTGGTGCCCGATGATTGGAACGAGAGTGATCTGATGGGTGATGACCGACTTCTCGCTGAGGGCCCCCGTTTCAATATGATTTCATACATTTTTATTCAGTGGTGCTCCTTTATGTTCTCCAATGTATAAAAAATCTTGGATGTACAGTCCTGTTTTTGTCCCAAAATTTCGGCAGATATTTTCTTTTCGCCGAAAATTTCCGTACATAACTTTTTGTTTAAAATTAACCGTTCTCCTGCCTCCTTTGGCGAAAGGTTTATATATGCAAATGCCTAAGGGCTTATCGCAAATTACCGAAACCCGAGGTGGTAAGGATGGTCGAGATTGACCCGTTTGAGATGGCCGTTCAGCAGCTCGAGAGGGCTGCCCAGTTCATGGACATAAGCGAAGAGGCCCTTGAGTGGCTCAAGAAGCCCATGAGGATTGTTGAGGTCTCAGTTCCGCTCGAGATGGACGATGGTTCTGTCAAGGTTTTCACTGGTTTCCGCGTTCAGCACAACTGGGCCCGCGGTCCGACCAAGGGTGGAATCAGGTGGCACCCGGCCGAGACCCTCAGCACCGTCAAGGCCCTCGCCACCTGGATGACCTGGAAGGTCGCCGTTGTTGACCTCCCCTATGGTGGAGGTAAGGGTGGTATCATCGTCAACCCGAAGGAGCTCAGCGAGAGGGAGAAGGAGAGGCTCGCTAGGAACTACATAAGGGCCATCTACGACATCATCAGTCCCTACACTGACATTCCGGCCCCCGACGTTTACACCAACCCGCAGATCATGGCCTGGATGATGGACGAGTACGAGGCCATCAGCAGGAGGAAGGTTCCGAGCTTCGGAATCATCACCGGCAAGCCGCCCGGTGTCGGCGGTATCGTCGCGAGGATGGACGCCACGGCCAGGGGTGCCAGCTTCACCGTCCGTGAGGCGGCCAAGGCCCTCGGAATGGACCTCAAGGGTAAGACTATCGCCATCCAGGGTTACGGTAACGCCGGCTACTACATGGCCAAGATCATGAGCGAGGAGTACGGCATGAAGGTCGTCGCCGTCAGCGACAGCAAGGGCGGCATCTACATGGAGGACGGCATAAACGCCGACGAAGTCCTCAAGTGGAAGAGGGAGCACGGCTCAGTTAAGGACTTCCCGGGAGCCACTAACATCACCAACGAGGAGCTCCTCGAGCTCGAGGTCGACGTCCTCGCCCCGAGCGCCATCGAAGGCGTCATCACCAAGGACAACGCCGACAAGATCAAGGCCAAGATAGTAGCAGAGCTCGCCAACGGTCCGACCACCCCGGAGGCCGACGAGATCCTCCATGAGAAGGGCGTCCTTGTCATACCGGACTTCCTCTGTAACGCCGGTGGTGTCACCGTCAGCTACTTCGAGTGGGTTCAGAACATAACCGGCGACTACTGGGACACCGAGACCACCA
>NZ_WANV01000023.1 GCF_015521605.1 Thermococcus sp. | reverse complement strand
GCAGAGCTAGCTTTCTGCGTGGTGGGACCCGAAGGGGCGAGCACGGATGCCCTCCTGGCGAGCGATGTGGTGGTGAAAGACGTTAAGGACGCAATAGCAATGCTCCTCAACGAGAAGAAGGTCATAGCGACCCTGCGAGGGTGAGTTATGGACTACAGAACGCTGAAGAAAATCGGAACGGCTGAGCTGGTGATCAAGAAGTCCGTCTTCATAGGCTACGCCTCGCCTGCTAAGACAGAGGAAGAGGCCAAAGCATTCATCGCAAAAATCAAAGCCCACCACGGCGACGCAACGCACAACGTCTCAGCATATCTCATCAACGACGGAAAGAACTTCGCGGTTCGCTACGATGACGACGGCGAGCCAAAGGGCAGTGCGGGAAAGCCAGTTCTCAAGGTTATCCAGAACAAGGGTTTGAGCAACGTCGTTGTCGTTGTCACTCGCTACTTTGGCGGCATAAAGCTTGGATACGGTGGTTTGGTCAAGGCCTACAGCGACGCGGCCAGCCTGGCCATCGAGAACGCGGGGATAGTGGAGGTATATGAAACGGAGCGGTTTGAGGTTACCTTTCCCTACAATCTCTTTCACACGGTTAAAGAGACCGTTGAGAGGGCTGGAGGAAGAGTGGTCGGCGAAGAGTATGGGGAGCTGGTAAAGTTCACCGTCGAGACGAGGAAGGGCGAAGCGGAAAGCTTGATGGGGCTTTTGACAGAGAAGACTAGGGGGAGGGCGAGGCTGAGGCCGCTGTTTATGCGTGAGGTCTGATTTTTACACCCCGTGTAATTTACATGGGGTGTAAAGAGCAAGGGGTGTAAAAATCCTGCCATCACTCGCTTTTTTCTTCCTCCAGAATCCTCTCCCAGACCCTTATCGCGGCCCATTTGTCCAGGAACTCGTTGAAGGTGCCACACTTCGGCGAGAGTACGCAGACTGGACAGCCGTCCCTGCAGGAGCAGGAACGGAGGTGTTCGAGGCTCTTCTCCATCAGCTTCTCGGCGTTCTCATAGAGTATCGGGGCGAGCCCCGCGCCCCCTTCGTTCCCGTCGTAGATGAACACGACCGGCCTTCCTGCGTGGGGCAGGCCCGGAAAGCTCGCGTAGCTGTAGCCGCCGAGCTCCCTGCTGTCAATGTAGGTGAAAATGGGTGCGATTTTTATCATGTTGTGTTCTATCGCGTGAAGTGCCGAGCCGATTCCATCCTTGCTGTCGATCATCTTCTTTATCGCAAAGGCCAGTTCCTCATCGCTGATTCCAAGCCTCTGGAGGGCGTCGCCGATGCTCTTCTTTATGACATGGGTGGTCGTCCCGAGGTAGAGCGGAAAGAGCTTCCTTCTGTCGAGGTTGGTATAGAGGGCAAAGGCTGGGTCTTCAAAGCCCTTCTCAGCGGCCACGTCAAAGAACTCCCGGAACTCCTCGCTCGTGACTTCCCGTATTGAATCCGGAAAAACGAGCCATATACCCTCGGTCTCAAACTCCCTTACGTAGGGTTCCTCGAACTCAACCTTCGCGAACTTCTCCCAGTTGAGGATCGAGAAGTCCTCCTCCGCATCCACTCTCTCGCCGGTCATAGGGGAGTGTATCCCGGCCCTAAGAATCCCCCTCTCCTTCAATCTCAGCAGTTCCCTAACGTAGTTGCCGGTATCGGCCCCTTTGACGGCGAATCCGGTGTAGACGTGCCTGACCCTCAGCCGGCCGAGGTGTATCTCAACCTCCCGGTGGGTTTTCTTCCGCCTGCTTTCCAGTATCTCTACCTCCTCTCTCTTGGCCACAAAGGTTTCCACGTCCCAGAAGCGGTTGAGTTCCCTCGCAAAGACGAAGTGAAACTTTCCGAGGGTGAGCCTGTCCCCGACCATGTAGAGCTCTCCCCTTGAGAAGTAGCTCATCCCCGGAAGGAGCGAGCGGTGGTATTCCTCTGAATCGACCTCCTCGACGATGTAACCTTTAAGCTTGAGCCAGTTTACGAAGTTAAGAAGCTCCCTGAGCGAGGACTTCTCCATCAGCCTGCCCCTTATCCAGGGTTCGTCTTTGACGAGGAAGAACGTTTCGTCGCTCGTCGTCCTCAGGGAGGAATAGCTGAAGGCCGGCTTCCTCAGGCGAACCTCAAGCCTGCCTGTGAGCGGATTTTTCTTCAGGTCGGCCTTACGTTCGATGACGAGCCTCTCGGCAATCTTCCTCTCGAACCCGTCAAGCTCGTCCCAGTCAACTATTCCCAGCTCCGTGAGGAGGTAGTGGAGGTGCTTCTCCGCTATGCGTTCGTTCTCCAGGCTGACGGGCATGTATTCGATTATACCCCTTTCCAGCCTCTCAACGAGCTCGTCGAAGTGTTCTCTGTAGTAGTAATCGAGACCGTTCTTCCTGAGAACTATGGCGTTCAGGGCCTCCCTTTCGGTTTTTCTCCCAGCCCGGCCGAAGCGCTGAATCAGCGAGAAGAGCCCGTCCGGAGGGATGCCGTAGTTGATGACCGCATCGAGGTCCCCGATGTCTATGCCGAGCTCAAGGGCGTTGGTCGTCAGGAGAACGAGCAGCTTACCCTCCTTGAAGTCCCGCTCTATTTCCCAGCGGACGTTCTTGGGAAGGGTTCCCTTGTAGGTGGTGACCTTCGAGAAGACCCTCGAACCGAGGAGGAAGCGGAGGAGCTTTTCGGTTCCCCTACGGCTGTCGAAGAATACCAGCGTCTTAACCTTCTCCTCCGCGAGCCTCTCAACGACCGCCCGGAGGAGCTGCCTCTCGTCCAGATTCCTTGGCTCGAAGAGGACGAGATATCTCCTTGGAAAAGGGTTGGTGGCGCGGCTTATTGCACTGAATCTCCTCCTGAAGAGCTTCTCCGCAAACTCCTTCGGGTTTCTCAGCGTTGCCGAGAGTGCCATGATCTGGGGCTTTGCTCCAAGGCGCCTGAGCCGGAAGTCGAGGCGGCGGAAGAGATATGCAAAGTTGCTCCCGAAGACGCCGCGGTAAACGTGAAGCTCGTCCACGACGAGGTAGCGGAGGTTCCTCAAAAGCCACTCGTAGTCGCGCCATCTCCTGAGGATATTGTAGTGGAGCATATCCGGGGTAGTGAAGATGACCCTCGGCTTTTCACGGAGGATTTCCCTGCGCTCTTCCCAGGGGACGTCGCCCGTCAGAATCCTCGCGCTGACGTGCTTTCCTGTGAGGCGGTAGAAGGCGAGGTTCTGGACGGAAAACTTTTCGAGCTGGTTGTTTATGAGGGCCCTCGTGGGGTAGACCAGGAGATAAATCTTTCTCGGGTCGGAGAGGTAGGAGTCAAAGATGGCCAGCCTGAAAATCTCGCTCTTACCGCTGGCCGTTGGCGTCGTGACAACGATGTTCTCCCCTGAGTACAGCTTTTCCAGGGCCTCAACCTGATGGCGGTAAAGGGAAAAGCCGAGCTCTTCGAGGAGTTCGTTTATCTCGGGGTTGTTGAAGCGGAAGTTACCGAACTCGCCCTCAGCGGGAGGAAAAACGTGGACCCTCGTTATCTCCGACTTGAGGGGCTTGAGCGTCTCGAAGAGTGACATGGGGATAAGTTCGATGGAGTGGCTAAAAAAGTAGCGGGCACCTGCCGTTGAAACAGGTTTTTTGGTGAACTCGCAGGATGGAGAGGAGGAACCAAACCCGCAACCCTTTAAAACCCTCCCCCTCAGCCTAACCCGGTGGTGAGTGATGAGGATAGCGGTCATCGATTACGACAAGTGCAACCCAGATAAGTGCGGCAACTTCCTGTGCGAGCGCGTTTGTCCCGTCAACAGAATGGGCGGAGAGGCGATAATCATAGACGAGGAGAACTATCGCCCCGTGATTCAGGAGGCCAGCTGTACCGGTTGCGGAATCTGTGTGCACAAGTGTCCATTCAACGCAATAACCATAGTCAACCTTCCGGAGGAGCTTGAGGAGGGCTGTGTCCACCGCTATGGGATAAACGCCTTCGTCCTCTACCGCCTGCCGGTCGTCAAGGACGGAATGGTCGTTGGAATACTGGGCCCCAACGGAACCGGTAAGACGACGGCGGTCAAAGTCCTCTCGGGCCAGATCGTCCCGAACCTCTGCGGCGACAACGATGACTGGGACGCCGTCATAAAAGCCTTCCGCGGGAACGAGCTTCAGAACTACTTCGAGAGGCTGAAGAAAGGCGAGATAAGGCCGGTTGTCAAGCCGCAGTACGTTGACCTGATACCAAAGGCGGTAAAGGGCAAGGTCAGGGACCTGCTGAAGAAGGCCGACGAGGCGGGCAAATTCGATGATGTGGTCAGAGAGCTTGAGCTTGAGAACGTCCTTGACAGGGATATACGGCAGCTGTCAGGCGGTGAGCTGCAGCGCGTGGCCATAGCGGCCGCGATGCTCAGGCAGGCCCACTTCTACTTCTTCGATGAGCCCTCAAGCTATCTCGACATAAGGCAGCGCCTCCGGGTCGCCAGAATAATTCGCAAGCTTGCCGACTCCGGAAAGGCTGTTCTGACTGTCGAGCACGACCTGGCGATTCTCGACTACATGAGCGACATAATCCACGTGGTCTACGGAAAGCCCGGGGCGTACGGTATATTCTCCCAGCCCAAGAGCACGCGCAACGGCATAAATGAATTCCTGCGCGGCTACCTCCGCGACGAGAACGTTCGCTTCAGGCCGTATGAGGTCAGCTTCACCAAGAAGAGCGAGAGGAAGAGCCAGGATGGTGAGATACTGGTTGAGTACCCGAGGCTGGTAAAGGACTATGGAAGCTTCCGGCTTGAGGCCGAGGGGGGAACCCTCTACGTCGGAGAGGTCGTCGGCATAGTGGGCCCCAACGGAATAGGAAAGACCACCTTCGTTAAGATGCTCGCCGGTGTTGAAAAACCAACGGAGGGTGAGGTCGACTGGACGCTCACCGTAAGCTACAAGCCGCAGTACATTAAGGTGGACTACGAGGGAACCGTCTTCGAGCTGCTGAGCAAAATCGACGCAGGGAAGCTGATGAACAGTTTCTACAAGACCGAGCTCCTGAACCCGCTGGGCATTCCTGATCTCTACGACAAGAAGCTGAACGAGCTGAGCGGTGGAGAACTCCAGAGGGTCGCGATAACTGCCTGTTTAATCCGCGATGCCGACCTGTACCTCCTGGACGAGCCTTCCGCCCATCTCGACGTCGAGCAGAGGCTGGCAGTCTCAAAGGCCATACACTCCCTTATGGCCAAGAACGAAAAGACGGCCCTCATAGTCGAGCACGATGTCATGATGGTGGACTACCTCAGCGACAGGCTCATAGTCTTCGAAGGAGAACCCGGAAGGAGCGGAAGGGCCCTCCAGCCGATGGGGATGAGGGAAGGCATGAACCGCTTCCTGGCCTCGGTTGGGATAACCTTCAGGAGAGACCCCGAGACCGGAAGACCGAGGGCAAACAAGGAGGGCTCCGTAAAGGACAGAGAGCAGAAGGAGAGGGGCGAGTACTACTACGTCTCTGCGTGAGGCCTTCCATCGGGCCTTTCATGTTTTCCACTTTTCTGCGGCATTTCTCATTTTCAAGTGATGGATTGTGCATCCGAAATCTTTTTAAACTAAACTGGCATATGTAAGCTAGAACATACATATGTTGGTGATAGTATGATCAGGTTTGACACAATTGCTGGAAGGCTCTCTCAGACAAAATGCCGCGGGAGGTGCCGGTGATGGCAAGATGGACGGCTCCTGCATGGCTTAGGGGTACGATTGACCTCGTCCTCACCATAGTGTTCGTGATACTTGCCGTGTCTGGGGTAGCCCTCTATCTGGCCCCCTCGGGAAGGATAGCGGACACAATAGGGTGGACGTTCCTTGGAGTGGACAAAGACACGTGGACAAACGTACACACGTACATGGGCTTCGCCATGATCGGGCTTATAGCAGTACACCTGATAATAGGATTCCGTAGCATGATCACCATGCTCAGGATGGGGTTCAAGCAGAGCAGGTTAAAGCCAACGGTGGCTTTTCTGCTGACCATGGTACTCATCCTCGGCGGATTCCAGGTGTACAAGGCATACTTCACCGAGGAGGACTCAACTGAAGACACCGATTACGTGGCCTACCTCCCAAGCGACCTCAACAACACGACTTACACCTATGTGGAGATAACCGGCTCAATGCTGAAGGCCTACACTCTCCAGCAACTGGCGGATATCTACGGAGTCCCAGCAGATGAGCTGGCAAGGGTGCTGAAGGAAGACTACGGCATTGAGGCCAAACCTGACGAGCTGCTTGAGGTCATAGAGGCCAACAACGGACTGGATCGTGAGGTCTTCAAGGAAGAGCTGGCCTCGGCCATCGAAAAACTCCTTGGAATAAGCAATGCTGAAACCAATGCCACATCGGAAACAACGGAAGGAGGTGATGGCTGATGGGACCGTATTTCTCCGAGTACCTCTACGCAGAGACGCCCGGTTACGTGACCTACCTGAGCATAGCCCTCTGGCTGGTTCTTCTGGCAGTGGTGGCCATCTCAATGTACTCCCTCAACAGGAGCCTCAGTACCCTGCTGGTGGAAATGAAGGGGGTAAATGCCACCGCCCTCGAGCTGATGAACGAGACCAGCGACGTGCGGGAGATATTGGAAGAGGTTTGAAGGTAGCGTTTTCCTTTATTTTCTCCTGTCTCATTCTGAAGGATTTAACTTTTTGCATTTTCCCCTAAGAGCACTCATTAAACACAGATAAACGATGGATAACGTTGTTTAACGGTAAAAATTAGAAAAAGGCAGGAAAAACCGATTCAGTAAACAAACATGAATTTAAGCAGACGATTTCGTAAAAAAAGCTTAAATATTGCTTTTTTCATAAAGAATATCGAGGTGAAGTGCCATGATGTGGAAAAAAGGCATTGCATTGCTCTTTGGTTTGATGCTCGTGGCAACCACACTGTCCTTCGGGAAGGTAGCGGCCGAGGGCACTTCAGTGACGGTGATCTTGGTGAGTGACAATGAGGCCGATTGCGCTATCGCTGAGTACCTGGCCAATGTGACTGGTGCGGTGATTGTCACAACCACGTGGGGTGCTTACGACCCGAACGTGACGGCGGAGATCATGAGTTACGCCCCAGATGAAGTGATAATCATCGGCGGGCCTGATGCGGTCGTTGAACAGTACG
>NZ_WANV01000022.1 GCF_015521605.1 Thermococcus sp. | reverse complement strand
TGGCCACGGTGGGGTTGATTTCCAAGGATATTCACTAGTAGAGTAAACTATTTCCCTTTCGTCTTTCTTTTCCCAAAGCCCCTTACCCCGCCCCAGCACATCACCGAGTATTTTCTCAACACTCCAAGTCACGGTGGTTGAGACAAGAGGGTTTGTATATTTAATGCTTATGAGCATGTTGAAAGCCGTCATTGTGGGTCTGATGTAATCCCAGTTGTGGAAATAGCCAAAATGAGTTCCTAGTGTTATACCTTTTTTCGGAGTTACTTCCCCCATATTATACTCCATGAGACATCATCAGTTGCACGCTTATACACCACCACCTTTTTAAACCTCCCATCGAAGAGCCGAGCATGGAGCTGTTTTACCGCGTGAGCTTTCAGGAAGTGGTGGCGGATGCGTTGATGCTCGTTGAGGAGCGCGAGCTGTCTTCGAAGCATGCCCTTGAGAGGGTCTTCAAGAAGGTGTCCGGCAGAGACAGGGACAAGGCGCGCGGCTTAGCTCACGCCTACGTCTTCGAGATAGAGAAGTGGAGAGCGAAGATAGACTTCATAATCAACTCCGTGCTTAAAGGCTCGACCGTTGAAGACTTAGACCCCTACCTCGCTAACCTCCTCCGCATCGGGACGTTTGAGATACACTTCCGGAAGGTTCCGCCGGCGGTGGCGACCGACTCAATAATCCGCGTCGTCAAGGAGCGCTTTGATTTCTCTCGCGCCAAATTTGTAAACGCTCTGATGCACTCGATAGAGAAGTTCGACGTCGATAAAGCGTTGAAGAAGTTGAAGGAGAAGGACAGAATCGAGTGGCTCTCAGTTAGGTTCTCCCACCCCCGCTGGTACGTGGAGTACGCCATCGACCTCCTCGGCTACGACGAGGCGGTAAGGCTCCTCCTCAGCAACAACAGGCCGCAGCGCTACTACGTCAGGGCCAACACGCTGAAGACGGACGTTGATTCCCTTAGGGACTACCTTGAGGAGAAGGGTGTTAGAACCGCCCTGACTCCCGTCCCGGACGTGCTTAAGGTGCTCGAATACAAAACTCCGGTCACGAGGCTTGACTGGTACAAGCAGGGGAAGTTCGTGATTCAGGACCTGGCGAGTGCCTACGTGGCCCATGTTTTGGCTCCCGAACCAGGTGAGAGGGTTCTTGACTTGGCCGCCGCCCCTGGCTCAAAGACCTTCCACGCGGCGGCGCTGATGGAGAACCGGGGCGAGATAGTTGCGGTGGATTATTCCTACGACCGCTTAATGAGAATGAAGGAGAAGATGAAGCTTTTGGGAATCAGAAACGTCAGGCTGGTCCACGCCGACGGCCAGAGCTTCAGGGACAAGGCCAAATTCGACAAAATAATCCTCGATGCCCCGTGCTCAAGCTCCGGAACCTACCGCCAGTTCCCCGAGGTGAAGTGGAGGTTTGAAGAGGAGAAGATCAAGCGCATAATCAGCGTGCAGAGGAACATGCTCCGCAACGCCTACGAGAACCTCCGCGACGGCGGCGAGATGACCTACTCGACCTGCTCGATCAGAATCGATGAGGACGAGGAGAACGTGCTCTTTGCAGTCAACAGGGTCGGGCTTGAACTGGTAGACTATCCCTTCGGCTGGGGTGATGGGGGCTTCCTTGAAATCGGCGATAGGGTCTTTCGCGCATGGACGCACAGACACGACTGCAACAGCTTCTTCATTGCAAAGATGAGGAGGGCGGATTAACCGCCCCCAAGCTCCTTCATGGCATCCAGGAGCATGTTAACCGCATCCCTTTCCATGACGTACGCCTTCCTCACCAAGTGAAGCCTCGGGTACGTTGGTATCGCTCCCCAGACCCGGAGCTTTATGTCGTCAAGGTTGTCCGTATGCCATGCCTCCATCATCATCCGGGTCGCGTTCTCGTGGAGTTCCTTTGCCAGGGCCAGGGTCTCGTTATCGACCCCGGCGGCGCTTGCGTTGGCGTAGACCCCATCGAAGTCGTCGTGAAGCCTGAAGAAGTACAGTGTCCACACCTGGGCGATGACCATCATGCGGTTGTATATGAAATAGGCAGGTGGAACATCGAACTTGAGGTCATCTATCAGAACCGCCGTGTCAACGATGCTGTCGCCCTCATCTCCGACCTCCAGAACCAGGGTTATCTTCTCGCCCTGGTACTGGGAGACATCAACCTTGGCCACGTATATCGAGCTCATTCTCCACAGCACAACGCCATCCTGTCCGTTGATGGACGTCAGATATGGCTCGATTGGGGTTATGTAGGGAATCGTGCCGTTGAGTATCGTGGCGGCGACCTTTTTGGTGCCATCCGGGAAGACCACGTAAGCGTAGAAAAAGTCGTTGTACGGGGAATAATCGTCCGAGACCATCCTCCAGCGGAAAGACAGCTCCTTGGCCCCGTAGGGTACTTCGAGGGTTATCTCAAGTCTGGCGACGTCGTATATGTCTTCCCCGGTTACCGGGTGCCCTCCCGGTATGGAGAGGCCGCCCACGTTTTCCACGTCATACGTGCTCCCCTGCGTGACGTACCTTGCATCGCCGGAGCTTAGGATCACATAGGAGTCTCCCTCAATCGGAAAGCCGAGAAGCGGCTTCGTGGTCACCAGGATCTGCTCCTCAACCCCCCTGAACTCAGCACCGACCAGCGAATTCTGGAAGTTGGAGTTTAGGATGGCCTTGGCCGCATTGGTCGCATCCCTCGTAATGACCGTCCCGTAGGTGGCCCCAACGTATCCCAGAGAGACAACACTACCCAAAACCAGCAGGAGGGCCAGGGCCACCAGAACTTGCCTTTTTTCCACTCTGACCTCACCCTATTTTGATGTACGCCCCACAACTATTTAAATATTTTCAAGAAATTTTGGCAATTATCCGAAAGAATCCCAAGATGATCACAGCGGCTTCCGTTTGACGGGTCCTCCAGGCTCTTCCTCCTCAAAGATCTCGGCGGTGAAGCGGTAGACCCTCGTATCCTTATCAAGCCAGCAGTCGGGCGGAAGACCAGCCTTCCAGCAGGTCTGGGACAAAAACTCCTCCTCGTCCCAGCCCCACTCTACCGGCACCTGTGGGAGCAGTAAGCCTGAGTAAATGCCCTTCTCGATTATCAGGCCGTCCCTGCCCACCTTTATCTTCATCGGTCTCTCCTCCGGCGGGCCCTCGATTAATTCTGGTGGCGTCAGGACGCTCACTTCAATAACCAAGTCGTTCAGTTCGCTCTCTCTCACGGGCGGGAAGCGCGGATCGTCGACGGCGGCGTATATCGCCGCCTTTATCGTGGCCTCAACTAGCGGGTAGATCGGTAGTGGAAATCCAATGCATCCCCTGAGTGCCATCTGCGGGGGAGCATGACGCCTGTTGATGGTCACAAAAACGCCCATCTTCTCCCACAGCTCGGGGGGCGTGTCCTCGGGCGGTTTTATCGTCCTGCCGTTTTTAACGTACTCCTCTATGGCTCTTCTCGCGAGCCTGACGAGGAACTCTCCCCACTCATCCCGGATTTTGTACATTCACCTCACCCATGACCTGTGTATTGGAGGATTGTTATTTATCTTTCCCGCAAAGCTTAAAAAATTGCCGAAAAAAGTTAAGTCGGGTGTCGAAGATGGTGATAGTTGAGTTCGTTATCGTGCCCCTCGGTGAGAAGAGTCTCAGCAGGTACGTCGCCGAGGTGGTAAAGCTTTTAGAGAGGAAAGGTGTTAAATACCAATTGACACCGATGGCAACTATAATGGAGGTTTCAACCGTAGGGGAGGCTTTCGAGATCATAGAGGAGGCTCACGAGCTCATGTTCAAACTGGGGGCGGAAAGGGTTTCAACCACGGTAAGAATCGACGACAGGCGCGACAAGCGGGTTCATATGGAGGACAAGGTGAAATCAGTCCTCGAAAAGGCCAGGGGTGGTTGAGATTAAGGCCCTGATTCTCGCTATAGACCGCGATGACGACTTCGGAGAAAAGGCGGGTGTTGAGGGGCCCGTCATAGGGAGAGACGCATGCGTTGATGCAGCCCTAAAGCTCAGTCTGGCCGATCCAGAGGACAGCGATGCCAACGTTGTTTATGCCGCGGTTAAGCTCTACGACAGCCTGAAAGAGAGCGGGGATTTTGATGACGTCCAAGTGGCCCTCATAACCGGCCATCCAAAGGTGGGAGTAAAAAGCGACCTAGAGCTGGCCAGACAGCTTGAGTTGGTTCTTGAGAGGTTTCCAGCCGACGGCGTGATCACCGTAACCGACGGGGCAGAGGACGAGCAGATATTTCCAATAATAACCTCAAAGGTCCCCATAATAAGCTCCCACAGGGTAGTTGTCAAGCAGAGCGAAGGCATAGAAACGACGTACTACATCATCTACCGCTACTTGAGGGAGATACTCAGCGACCCGGAGGTCGCAAAGGTAGTTCTTGGGATTCCGGGAATGATACTCCTGCTCTATGGTATCGCAAGGCTGATAGGGGTCTGGTATCCGGACAGCGTCAAGATAGTCTCCGCCACGATAACTGGGACAATACTCCTCCTCATAGGCGGGTACTTCTTTACCAAGGGCTTCCGGTTCAACCTCAGGGAGACCATCGCAAAGCAGTTCGTATTCATAATCTCGGTGGTTGCCGGCGTCCTCATAATCAGCGGCGGCGCCATAAACGCCTACTTCCGGCTTGAAGAGTACGCAAAGGAGATAATAGGTGGATGGCCCGGGACACCGCTCTTGGCGACTCTCATCTACATAAACGCCATAGGCGCCCCGTTGATAATAGGAATATCAGTGATGATAATGGGAAAAACCATACAGGCCTACCTCCGGAAGGACTACCACATCTGGTACTACGTCTCGGCCCTGCTCCTGATGCCCGCGCTGTGGATAACGATAGACCTGACTACGAGGTACGCAATGGCCATACTCACTATATCCGACATAGACGTCTTTGCAAAGCTCCTCATAGCTATCGCCGACGTTGCCGTGGCGATTCTGGTTGGGATATACATGAGAGGAAAAGTTAGGGGATGGGAGAGAGTTGAAGCTGGAGCAAGCGCTTGAAGAGTATGAGAAAAAGAGAAAGAGGGCCGAAAAAGAGGTCGAGAAGATAAGGAAGAAGTACAACAAACGCCTGGAAAAGAAAATACGGGAGGTTCTGAAGAAAATAGACGCGCTGGAGAAAAAAGAGGTTCCCAAAAAGGTCGACGATAATATCAGAAAAATAGTCACGGCGGAAAAGAAGAACTACGTCACCGCGCTGAGGAACGCGCTGAGCAGTATAGATGACATGGACGAGCTAGGAAAGCGCCTTCCAGATCTGGCCAAGCTCCACGTGGGGCACGGGAAGTACCTCCTGATAATATTCGAAAAGGACGTTTATGCCATAAACCGACTGCTGAAGGAGCTGAACGAGGATTACGTGAGCTACTACAACGAGTTGAGCAAAAAGGGCCTGCCAGACCTCAGGCTGAAGGAAATCCTCCGGGAAGAGGAGGAAACCCGGGAACACATACAGCAAATTGAACGGGAAAAGCAGGAGCTTGAAAGGAAACTAGAAGCAAAGAGAGAAGAACTTAATGAGCTCTACAGCAGACACGGGCTTCGGGAGCTTGAAGAGGACATAAAGAGCCTTTCTTCATCGCTCCGGAGTGCCGAGATGGAGGTTCGCTCAAAGGCGTCAAAGCTCCAGAAGCCCATAAAGAGGATGCGCCTCCACGAGCCGATAGCCGACGAGCTAATAAAGGACAGCGGGGTTGCCCTCAGAAAGCCAGACGAACTCATATCCCTGCTCCAGAGGATATACCCGAGGCTGGAGGGCAAGTACAAAAAAACCGCCCAGTGGCTGGTAGAGAACCTCAAGGAGAAGTCCGAGGCTATCAGACGGGATAAAGAAAGGCTCTCAGAGCTTGAGAAGAAAAGAGACGAAATCATAGCCCGAGGAGAAGCCAAAAAGAAGGAGATGTGGGAGCTTAAGCGCCTCATCGAAGAAAGGGAGGCGGAGATACGAAAGCTCAGACGCCAGCTGGAGCACCTTGAAAAGGAGCTGAAGGACGGCCTCGCGAAACTTGAGGAGATACTCGGGCAGAAGGTTGAGCGATAGGTTTATGAATTAGGCTTCCCTAATTCTTTCGGGTGGTGAGCATGTTTAAAGTTGACAGACTGCGCTTCGGAACGGCTGGAATACCCATCTCAACTCCAAAGCGCTCAACGCTGGACGGGATAGTCCATGTGAGAAACCTCGGCCTCGATGCCATGGAGCTTGAGTTCGTCCGGGGAGTCAACCTCAAGCCGGAGCTGGCGAAGAAGATAAAATACGTCGCCAGAAAGCACGATATTCTGCTGACCGCCCATGCTCCGTACTACATCAACCTCAACGCTGCGGAGAAAGCCAAGGTCGAGGCCAGCAAGAAGAGGATAATCCAGAGTGCGGAGAGACTCCACCAGGCCGGAGGCTGGAGCGTAGTCTTCCACGCCGGCTACTACCTCAAGCAGGACCCCGGCAAGGTTTACGAGAAAATACGGGGGGAGATTAAGGACATCGTAAAGAACCTTCAGGATCGGGGCATCGAGGTCTGGGTAAGACCCGAGCTTACCGGCAAGCCCACCCAGTTCGGAGACCTTAGGGAGCTCGTGAAGCTCAGCGAAGAGATTGAGATGGTTCTGCCAACGATAGACTTCGCCCACTGCCACGCCAGGAACGTGGGGAAGTTCAACACGGCGGAGGAGTGGCGCGAAATGCTGAGCTTTATGGAGGACAGGCTCGGCAGGGAGGCCCTAGACAACATGCACATCCACATAAGCGGCATAAACTACACATCGAAGGGCGAAAGGAACCACCTGAACCTTCAGGAGAGCGACATGAACTGGGAAGACCTCCTCAGGGTTCTAAAGGAGTTCAGGGTCAGGGGCGTGGTCATAAGCGAGAGCCCGAACATCGAGGGAGACGCAATCCTGATGAAAAAGAAATACGAGGAGATACGGGTTTAGGCCTTCTCAACCCTCCCGTATCTCTCCATGATTTCCACGAGCCTATCAACCGGAAGGGCGTACCTCACATGTCCGTTTCTCCCCTTCATCGTCTTCGCCTGGAGGAGAGAGTTTATTATCGCCTCCTCGGTGGCCTCGGCCGTCCCAACGAAGAGCCTGTTCAGGGCATCGTCGGAGAGGAAACCTATTGAGTGCACTTCCTTCCCCCGTGGGACCGTCTGTGCCGTCGAGAATGCCAGAACGATGTCGCCGCTGCCGTTGTACGCGTAGCCGCCGGTTCTGGCAAGGCCCACAACCGCCCTCTTTGCGAGCCTCCCCAGCTGGCGGGACGTCAGTGGGGCATCTGTCGCGACCACTATGGATATGCTCCCGCCGAGGGAAAGACCCCGCCCCGGATAGTCCCTCAGCTCGTGACCAACGGGAACCCCGGCAATGGTTAGGTCCTCCCTCTTGCCGAAATTGCTGAGAACCAGAGAGGCAACGGTGTATTCCTCACCCCCTATCTCAACAACCCTCGATGACGAGCCTATCCCACCCTTGAACTCGAAGGCGCTCATCCCTGTTCCGGCGCCAACGGAGCCCTCTTCGAAATCAAGCGAAGCCTTCTTGACCGCCTCGAAGACGTGCTCCTTCCTCACGGCGCATCTCTTGATGTCATTCAGGTAGCCGTCGTTGCACTCCATGACGAGGGGATTAACGGAGATGGCCGAGGGGTTCTGCTCGGCCCAGAGGTCTATAAGGGCATCCGCCACGGTGTAACCGCTTAGGGTGCTGGTCAGGGCCACGGGCGTCTCAATGTAACCCAGCTCCTCGACTTGGGTAAAGCCTATCGGCTTGGAGAAGCCGTTCATGACGAAGGTGGCTGAGAAAAGTCTCTCCTCGTAGGGATTTTTTACCGGTGGCAGGAGAACGGTAACCCCTGTTCTGATGTCTTCCCCCTCGATTATCGTTGAGTGGCCGACCTTGACCCCCAGGTCAGCGATGGAGTTCCTCTTTCCGCGGGCATAGCGGCCGATTTTTATCCCAAGTTCAGGAGCCTTCATGGTATCACCAACCCCCCTACGCCCTCTGGCTTTTAGGGTTTTGGAGGCAATTTTCATGCTGGATTAAAAATCCACCGAATATTTTCTGCTTCCAATTACTACTTATCAAAGTTTGTAGTGGTATAATTCGGTTATTACGAAGAAAAGTTTAAAATGTATAAACGTGCGTCCAATACGGTGATTCCATGGGCTGGCGTAGGTTTGCTACCTTTGTCTTGATTGTACTTTTCCTTGGAATGACAGTTAGTGGAGCTAGTGCGACTGCGAACCTCGTCAATCTACCCACCAACAGCACAGTGAAGCTTCCGTCAGGATTCAACCCAGAGGGAAAACCCGGAGACGAGGTACAGCCGCAAGTAGGCCCAATACTCATCTTTGTCGGGATGATTCTGCTGGATTTGCTCCTCAGCTGGGCGCTTGAGAAATACGTTTCTCCAGAAGCGGCAATGGTTTATGATGCGGTCTCACTCTTAATCCCGGACCCCGGAGATGGTCTCAAACTCGGCATCAAAGTCCTGGCCAAGCACGGAGATGAAATTACAAAGTATGCCATTGTAGTAGTTAAAAAGGACTGGTGGCATACCAAAGTCGTCAGAAAGATTACCGATGTAAGTGCCAGCAGTGCCAAGTGGGTAAAGAGCGCCCTCGGCGAGAAGTACATCAAGGAAATCGCGGAGAAATACGTCGTAAAGAAGAGTAAGAACTTCGATGATGTTGTTAATAGCCTCAAGCGAATCCAAAGCCTGGGGATAACCAGCGCAAAAGCCCGGAGACTAATCATTGACAGGGGCTGGGACGTTAAAAAGTTTGAAAGAATACTCAGCGACGCAAAAAGCGTTAAAAAAGGAGGGAGCAAACTAATTAAGAGAATCAATGCAGAGCTGAGAGATTATAAAGAAGGAAGAATAAAAAAGTTAGGTGGGCATCTTTATGAGGCAGAGGTCGTCAGTCACCTCAAGAGGAGCGGGTGGAGGATAAAGGAGGTAGAGAAGGACGCGATAACCTCAGTCGGAAAAACTGAGATTGACATAATCGCCGAAAAGAACGGGAAAGCAGTCTACATCGAGTGCAAGAGGAGTTTTGATGAGATAGATTTTGGACAAATAGCAAAACAGGCCGAATATGCCAAGAACCACGGGGTAATGACAATAAAAATTTATTATGCAAAGGGTCCGTCATATCCACCTACTTACACCCTCTGGAAGTTTAGGGAGATCAGTTCAAAATACAACGTTGATATAAGCTTGGTTTATCTCGGGTCAAACTTCAACTAACTTTTTTTGTTTTTCTCCAAACTACAGCAAGGAGGTGAGGACATGGGTGTTGATAACTACATTTACTTCGTGTTTGATGGAAAGCCGGAAGAGATTAAAGACTTCCTTAAAAAGGAGTTTGAAGTTGAGGTTCGAGATGAGGAGTTCGGTGATCCTCGAATGGACTACCTCAGGGAAAAGGGCCTCTTAGGAGAGGATTTTCAGTTAATCACTTCAGGCGAACTGCTCTTTGACCCACCGCTGAGGACTACGGAATGGGGGGCTATAATCAATGCAGACTTCTGGATTTATACCGTCAATGGCCACACAATCCTCGAAATTCATCCAGTTCTAAGAAGTAGGTGGGGGTTCGTCCTCAGCTCGGAAGTCATCAGGCTCTTAAAACAGTTCATGAAGGAGGAACCCCTCTTAATATGCGGTTACCGAGACGATGTAGAACTGACGGGACTCGGCTTCGAACACAACATGTCGTATCTGTTCATAAACTGGCTTCCAGAGGCAATTAAAACAGGAAAGCTCGAAACCCTACCCTCAGCCCTCACAGTAGTGAAGAAGGAATTCATGACGCTGGGGGAGGGCTTGTATGAGGTTCCGATCCCCTGGCGCCCTGGTGAGATGGGGTTCCTGTTCGTAGGAGGGTTGGATGGCTATGCTGTTATTTGGTTCTTCGGGATTGTGGACTTCGATGACCCGGAGGACGTTAAGGAGTCTCTAATGGAGCCCTGGGAAATGGCGTGGGACTTAGTAATACCGGTTAAACTACCGCTAGAGAATGCCAAGAGAGTGCAGAGCAACAGGTGGCAGGAGATGGTAAGAGAAATATTTAACGCCCACACCTCAGGGGATTATTCCCGACTCAAATGCATGGGAGATTAATCTCCTACACTCAGGGAGGGGGTGGTAATGGGGACTACGTATTATACACTTGCCGTGTTTGATAAGCCCTGGGAGGAAGTGCTTGATAAAGCTCTCTCACGAGTTCAAATACAACTGCACTACGAATTAAAAACCACTAAGCAGAGCACTGTTGACTGGTTCGAGGTCGAGACATACTCAAAGGAGAACATGATGCTCCTCTATACTGGAGTCTCCACCAGCAGGTGGCTGTTCGTCCTGAGCTCCGAACTTATGAAGTTCCTTAGAAAGCTGATGAGGGCTGGGACGGTTCTCATCTGTGGCTACACGGACGACAACGACCTCAGAAAGGCAGGCTTTGAAGAGAACAACCAGTTACTCTTCTACGAGTGGCCTAGTTGAGACCATAAAACGGGAAAGCTCGAAGTCCTTCCCTCTAGCGTTACTATTGTGGAGAAAGAACTCTTAGACTTGGGGGATAGTCTTTATACCTTCAAAAAGAGGAATCCGGAAGAATGAGACGCTGACGACTTAACGGAACTAAGCGGGCTCCTTACGTTAACAACTCTTGCCCCAATCTCTAAGCGGATGGAGGATGAGAAGCTACTCAAAAAGGCAGAGGAAATTCTCAAGGTGCAGATTACAGCAAGGAAGTGAGTTATGGGCGTTGATAACTATATTTACTTCGTGTTTGGGAAGGTTTTATTGTTAATCAACACTTATAAACCCCCAAAACCGAATTTTGCCCATGAGGATGGGGCCTTCGAAGCTCTTCCTGCTCATTCCGCTCATATTCCTGGTCATCTTCTTCTACGTCCCGTTAGTCAGTATTCTAAAAACCGGTCTCTGGGAAAACGGCTTCACACTCAAACACATCTCAGCGGTTCTGGCCAACGACTACCACAGACGCGTCATCCTCTTCACGATAGGACAGGCAATAGCTTCAACCCTCCTTACCCTGGCACTCGGCCTTCCCGGCGCGTACATATTCGCCAAGTACGACTTTCCGGGGAAGGGCACCATAAAGGCGGTTTTGACAGTCCCGTTCGTGATGCCCAGCGTGATGGTCGCGTTGGGCTACATACTCCTCTTCGGAAAGAGCGGCTTAATAACCGGCCTCCTCGGTCGCGATCTGGGCATAATCTACTCCTGGAAGGGCATCCTTCTGGCACACGCGTTCTACAACTTTCCGATAGTCATACGCATGGTCTCGTCGCTGTGGCAGCGTGTGAATCCCCACTACGAGGAGGCCGCGATGGCCCTGGGGGCGAGGGGCTGGACGCTCTTCCGCAAGGTCACGCTGCCGATGATATCCCCGGCGATTTTTGCCTCTGCAATGCTCACCTTCGTGTTCTGCTTCCTGAGCTTCTCTATTCCCCTCATAATCGGCGGCTACCAGTACGCCACGATAGAGGTGGACATCTTCACCTCGATAATGGTGCTCCTCGACTTCAAGACCGGCTCGGCTCTTGCCATAATCCAGATACTCCTCAGCATGGGCTTTATGTATCTCTACCTGAGGGCGCTCGACGCCTACGCCAAGCGCGAGGAGCAGCGCGTGTTTAGAAAGCCCCGCCCCTTCACGAGGCGCGACTGGCTGAGCCTCAAGGGACTGCTCGTTGGGATATACTCCCTGATTGTCTTCTTTTTCATAGTTTCTCCCCTCTTGGCGGTCATCTACGACTCCCTGCGCTTCAACGATGCCTGGAGCCTCGAATGGTACAGGAGAATATTCTCGACGGAGTACAACCCGATGTTCGGGGCAACAACGCTCGACGCCGTCAGGAACTCACTCACCTTCGGTCTGGCAACGATATTCCTCTCGGTTCTCGTGGCACTCCCCATAGCCTACGCCCTCCACCGCTGGAACTTCAAAGGCAAAAGGCTCTTCGATGTCCTGGTGATGCTTCCGCTGGCCAGCTCTGCCATAACCCTCGGTCTGGGCTACATAAGGGTCTTCCACACCACGCCCCTGTACTTCACCGCCTGGATAATCATAGCCGCCCACACCGTCATAGCATACCCCTTCGTGCTCCGCTCCGTTTCCACCTCCCTGAAGAAGATAAGGCCAAACCTCTGGGAGGCGGCGCTGAGCCTGGGAGCCAAGGAGTGGAGGGCATTCCTGAGGGTGGAGCTCCCGCTGGCTCTGGGAGGGGTCATCGTCGGCGCGATATTCGCCTTCGCCATAAGCATAGCGGAGCTGGGGGCGACCTACATGCTGGCCAAACCGGAGTACACCACGATGACTGTGGCTATATACAAGTTCCTCGGGGCGAGACAGTTCGGCTCGGCCTCCGCTCTGGCCGTTCTCCTTATGGCTGTCTCAACTCTGAGCTTCCTGGTAATCGAGAGGGTGGGTGAGGAGGTATGGTGAGGGTGGAACTGAAGGGAGTCCTCAAAGAGTGGGAGGATTTTCGGCTTGAGATAAGTGAGCTAGACGTCAAGGACGGCGAGTTTCTCACACTCCTCGGTCCGAGCGGCTGCGGAAAGACCACAACGCTCAGGATGATAGCGGGCTTTGAAAAGCCGGAGAGGGGTGAGATACTCTTCAACGGAAGGCAGGTGAACGATTTGCCGCCCTACGAGCGCGGGATAGGCATAGTCTTTCAGGACTACGCGCTGTTTCCACACATGACGGTCTTCAAGAACATCGCCTTCGGCCTTGAGATGAAGGGTCTTCCAAGGGGGGAGATAGAGAGAAGGGTGAAGTGGGCGCTTGAGCTGGTCGGTCTTGAGGGCCTCGAAAACCGCTACCCGGAACAGCTGAGCGGCGGCCAGCAGCAGCGCGTAGCCCTCGCGAGGGCCCTGGTCGTTGAGCCTGACGTCCTGCTCCTGGACGAACCCCTCAGCAACCTCGACGCCAAGATAAGGGAACGGCTGAGGGGGGAGATAAAGAGAATACAGCGCGAGCTGGGAATAACGACGATATACGTCACCCACGACCAGGAGGAGGCGATGGCGATAAGCGACAGGATAGCGGTGATGAACGTCGGTCACGTTGAGCAGGTGGGGAAACCTCTGGAGCTCTACTACCGCCCAAAGACCGAGTTCGTGGCGCGCTTTCTGGGTTTGAGCAACATACTGGAGCTTAAAGCCGAGAACGGTAGGGCCTGCCTCGGGGGGCTGTGCTTTGACGTCGGAAGGGAGGGGAGGGTGAGGGTCTTCTTCCGGCCCGAGAGTGTTCACATAAAACCCGGCGACACCGCGGAGGTTCTCGACTACGAGCTCCTCCCCGGAAGGATACGGCTGAGGCTCGGGATTGAGGGCAAAGTAATCCTCGCCGAGCGCTTCCTCGATGAGCTGCCCTTCAGCGTGGAAGGAATGCCGGAGCGCGTTGGCATCGAGGTGAGGAGCTTCTCGGTGCTCGAAGCAAAGTGAAGTGTGGTTTAAATCAACGCTATAACTCACCAAGCCCTGCAGGGCTGAACACGACCTGCACCCCGGCTAGGAATCGTGCTTGAAAGTTCACCGCAGTCTATGGCCAGGATTCCGGCCCTTTGCCTTCCCGTTCTTCAGATTGCCCGCACATTATCCCCTCCCCTATGTTTTAACATCTTTTTGTCAAAAAAACCTTTAAAAAACTAAGTTATTAGCAAAAATCAGTCAACTCAAGGGGTGAAGCTCATGGGATGGTTTGAGAACTACTTCGAGTTTGAGAGGCATGGGACGGACATGAAGACCGAGGTTCTCGCCGGAATGACGACCTTCATGACCATGGCCTACATCCTATTCGTAAACCCGGCGATACTCAGCGATGCCATGGGGAAGGAGGCCTTCAATTCACTCGTGGCAGTCACTGCCCTTGCCGCGGGCTTTGCGACTATTCTCATGGGCCTCTACGCCAAGAAGCCCTTCGCCCTTGCCCCGGGAATGGGACTGAACGCCTACTTCGCCTACAGCGTGGTCATCGGCATGGGCTACGACTGGCGCGTTGCCCTCGCGGCGGTCTTCGTTGAAGGTTTGATATTCATAGTCCTCAGCGTCACCAAGGTCAGGAGCGCGATAATCCACGCGATACCGCTCAGCCAGAAGTATGCCGTCGGGGCTGGAATAGGACTCTTCCTGACCTTCATAGGCCTCAACGACGTTGGTCTTCTCACGGCCTTCGTCACGGACACGGGGGTTCTCAAGTTCACCGGTCTCAACACCTCCGCCCTGGCCAGCAAGGAGATAATCCTGTTCTTTTTCGGGCTCTTCCTTGCGGGAGTTCTCATATCCCTCCGCATCAAAGGAGCGCTGCTGATATCGATCATAACCACCAGCATTATCGGCTGGATCACGGGCGCCGCCCCCTGGCCCGACCACCTATTCTCAACGCCAACCATAAGCTACACATTCATGCAGATGGACCTCCAAGGACTGCTCAACGTCGGGGCGATAGGAGTGGTCTTCGCCTTCTTCATGGTGGACTTCTTCGACACTCTGGGAACCGTTACCGGACTGAGCGCCAAGGCCGGCTTCCTGACCAGGGACGGGAAAGTCCCAGACGCCGAGAAGGTGCTCCTCACGGACGCGGTAGGAACTACCGTCGGGGCAGTCCTCGGAACGTCCACAGTCACGACCTACATCGAGAGCGCGGCCGGAATAGAGGAGGGCGGTAGAACCGGAATGACCGCACTCGTTACGGGCCTGCTCTTCCTCGGCATCGGCCTCTTCATAGCACCTCTCGCCCAGTCAATACCTGCCTTCGCAACGGCGCCGGCCCTCGTCATAGTCGGTTACTACATGCTCAGCGCCATCAAGGAAGTTGACTTCACCGACCACACCGAAGCTATTCCGGCTTTCCTCGTCCTCATAACGATACCCTACACCTACTCGATAGCCGACGGAATCGGTGCCGGTTTCATCAGCTACACGCTGCTGAAGCTCTTCAGCGGCCGCGGAAGGGAACTCCACCCGCTCATGTACATACTGGCAATAATATTCGTGGCCTACTTCGCCTACCTCGGAGGGGTCTTCTAAACCCCCTTTTACCTTATTCAGAAGAGCAAAAACTTATGGACGGAGAAATCACTCCGATTCCGCGTTCTCGGCCAGTTTCTCCTTGATGAACTGCTTCAGCACGTAGGGGCACTCATCCTGAATAAACTGCGCAAACTCCCGTATCCGCTTCACGGTTATCTCACTGACGTAGTGCTCGAACTGGCAGGCATCCCTCTCGGCTATCTCCGGGGGAATCCCGAGGATGTCTATGAAGAACTTCGTGAGGAGTAGGTGCTTCGAGTAGGTCCTCTCGGCGACCTTCCTGCCCTCCGAAGTCAGCAGAATCCTGTCGTACTTCTCGTATTCAACCAGCCCCTTTTCGTTGAGCTTCTTGAGTGCATCTACAACGCTTGGAGGCTTGACCCTCATCATTTTGGCTATGTCCTTGACCCTTATCACGCCCTTGTTCTTGTGGAGGATGTACATCGTCTCAAGATATTCCTCTTCCCTCTTGCTTATCTCCAACGCCCTCACCTGCCGTTAGGTTGGCCAAAAATGTTTAAGTAGTTTTCGCACGGGGCAAAGCTTATAAAATCTCCCCGCCGTTATCCCATCGGGCGTGGGCCGGTAGCTCAGCCTGGTTAGAGCGCGGGGCTTTTAACCCCGTGGCCGCGGGTTCGAATCCCGTCCGGCCCGCCAGAAAACAAACTTTTGCCCCGTAAAAGTTTGACCAAAGTTGGTAGCTCCTTCTTAAAGCTCGCTTCTAAAGTGGGATTTCTGTGAAATTTAACCTCCAGAGTGTTGGAATCCGTTAAGACACCCTCTCTTGTAGGGAGTTTGCTGTCAAATCGACGCCCTTCGGGCGTCACGGAAGAGAGGAACTCCTTGAGAGGGCAATAATGAGGGGAATTCAAATCCAAAACAGCTTGTAAAAAGGAATCCATTTGGACTTTGGTATCACTAAAAAGAACCACTTGATCAAACTTCGCTAACAAGCTTTTTGGAAAAGCTTGACCAAAAGAATCTCTTTCTCTTAGATAAGTGGATAGCACTGGTGTGCACGTTTCAGAACTCTACTGAAGTGTGGGTTTACTTCTAAAAGACTCCCCCAAACAGGTTTGCGTTTTATTCTGGCGCCCGAAGGGCGCCTTGAGGATGGCAAACGTTCGAGAAATGGCAGTTAATGAGTAAACCCCCTGAGGATTTGAGTTTTTCAAAAGGCACACGATCTTTCCGTCAACGCTTTGCGAAGCAAAGGGTTGTTAGAATGGCGCCCGGGTCGGGATTTGAACCCGAGTCACGGGAGTGACAGTCCCGTATGATGGGCCTGGCTACACCACCCGGGCGTTTGAGTGGCCGGCGGCGTCCCCGGCTTCCCGCCCCCTCCCGGAGGGCAGTACAACCGGGATCGCTGGCGGGCTTAACTTCCGGGGTCGAAACGAGACCGGGTGTGACCCCGCCGCTATGACCGCCGTACCGCTGTTAACCTTTCGGGTTGGGTTTATAAAGATTACGGTCGCTGGACAGTCCACATCAACCCCAAAGTTCCCACACAGTAGCCAAAGCTTTTTATATGAGCAGAACATAAATTAACAGCTGGACGCACTGGGAGGGTCAAGATGAACACCACACTGCTCATGCTGGGCCAGTTCTCCAGCCTCTCCGCCAAACTTGTTGTCTCGGCGGTACTCTTCACTGTCTACCTAAAATCCCGAAGAAGGTCCGCACTCATATGGGCGTTCGCATGGCTCGTTGCGGCTATGAGCATACTCTCCGATGCACTGGGCGTACTCCAGCTCATTTCCCTGACGGAGGCCACTTTTTCGTCCATGCTCTTCCTGGGGTCGCTGACTTTCCTCTCGGAGGAGATTGGAAAGAATATCAGGTACTCCATGCTATGGGCCGCACCACCCCTCGTTGCGGCCATGTACGGGATACTCCTTGGAAACGACTGGGATTCTGTTGTCGGAATACCTTACGGGGTTGCTGCGTTTTTCATCGCTCTCTCGGGCATCATGATTCTCACGACCATAAGCGAAGAGTTCACGAACGCCAGGAGGGCAGCGTTCACCCTCTGCCTGCTGGGACTCCACAAGATGGACTACGCGTTCCTCAGGGACGTGGCATGGTTTGCACCCATCGGGTTCACCCTCGGGGCTGTTCTAACGGTCCTCTCGGCGTACTTCATGGCGAAGATGGTTCTGTCCAGCGGGTTTACCCACCTGAAGGGAGGGACGGCGATATCCGTCAAACCAGGCATCGAGCTGGTCACCAGTAAGGATTACCATAGGGTCAAGGAAGAATTAAACGGCTATCCCGTTTTGGCGTTTATACGGGAACTCAGCGCCCCGGACAAGTGGAAGGCGTACTTCCTGACCAGCCTGCCCGGAAAAGACACGATCCCCCCAACGAGCCTTCCACGGGTGCTCGAACTGTCGGGGAGGTACCTCAGAGAGGCCGAGATGCAGGGCATTACTGGGGTCGTGGTGATAGACGGAATCGAGTATCTGATAGTCCACAACGGGATAACGGCGGTTACGAAGTTCCTCGGAACCCTCAGGGACCTTGTCATACTGAGGGACGGCCGGCTAATCGTCGTCGCCGATGAAAACGCGCTGGACAGGAAGGACTACCTGACGATCCGGCGCGTTCTCATGGGAGGGTAAACCCTATAAGAGAGGGCCCTAATTTTCAATGTGGTGGTAATAATGGGACTCCTTGAGGACAAAGCCCTTGTTGAAGCGGCCCTTTTCGTTTCTGGGAGGCCGCTCAGTGTGAAGGAGCTTTCAAGGGCACTGGGAATAAGGTCTCTGGACTACCTTGAGAAGCTGATAGAGCTTATAGCAGCCGAGTACGCGGAGAGAAAGAGCGCGATAGAGGTTGTGAAGGTTCTGGGGGATAAGTACGTCATGCAGGTAAAGCAGGAATACAGCCAGCGCGTCGTCCACCTCATGCCAAGACCAGACCTTAGAACCGGCGAGCTGAAGACCCTCGCACTGATAGCCTACCTCCAGCCGATAGAACAGAGCAAGGTGGTGAAGCTCAGGGGCAGCCAGGCATACGAACACATAAGAAAACTCCTTGAAATGGGCCTTATCTATGCCGAACCCTACGAGAGGACGAAGCTTCTTGGGACGACACCAAAGTTCGCCGAACTCTACGGCTTCCCCGAGAACGACCCCAACATTATAAAGGAAGCCTTTAGAAAGGTCGTCCACGCGGAGTACAGCGACCTGATAGCCAAGCTCGACGGCAGGGGAGGGGAGGCGGAGGGTCCAGCCGAGCCGGAGGGAGAGGTCGCTGCGGAAGGCGAGGAGTAATCTCCTGACCCTCAGCCACCTCATTTCCCCTCAAGAGATGAAATTACGCCTCTTTTCTGAAAACTCGGCCTCCGGAGAGAGTTTGGAGAAAGGTTTAAATAGTCCGAGCTATCATTACCATTAAGGTGAGTGTTATGGGAGTGCTGACAAAGGAGCAGATTATCGAGATGATCGAGGGGCAGAAAGGCCTCTCAAGAGATGAAATCGAGAAAAGGATATCCGAGATAGCCTCACGCGAGGGAATCTCTGAACACGCCGCCGCGCTCATGCTTGCAGAGGAGCTCGGCGTGAATCTTGAGGGCAAGGAGGAGCTTCTTCACATAGCCGACCTCGTTCCCGGGATGACCGGGGTCAACGTTGTTGTGAGGGTTCTGAGGAAATACCCACCCAGGGAGTACCAGAAGAGGGACGGCTCCACCGGACAGGTGGCCAACGTAATAATCTACGACGCCACCGGAAAGACGAGGCTTGTTCTGTGGGACGGCCTCGTAACCAAGTACTACAACGAGCTCAACCCGGGAGATGTCATCAAGATCATAGACCCCAGCGTCAGAGAGGGCAGAAGTGGAGTCGAGCTCCACGCCAACTTCAGAACGAGGATAATTCTCAACCCAGAAGACCCGCGCGTGGAGGAAATCCCACCAATAGAGGAAGTCAGAAGCTACAACTACCAGAGGAGGAAGATCGGCGAGCTGATGGGCGGGGAGCGCTTCGTTGAAGTTCGTGGAACGATTGCGAGGCTCTACCGCGTCACAGTTTACGACGCCTGCCCCCAGTGCAGGAGAAAAGTTGACTACGACCCCGCAACGAACGCCTGGATATGCCCGGAGCACGGAGAGGTTCAGCCGGTGAAGATAACGATAATCGACTTCGGCCTTGACGACTCCACGGGATACATAAGGACAACCCTCTTTGGGGACGAAGCCGCCGAGCTGGTGGGCAAGGATCCCGATGAGATAGCCGAAAAGCTCAGGGAGCTCGTCGAGAGCGGTCTGACGCTGAGGGAAGCAGGGAGAAAGCTGGCGGAGTATGAGTACTACTACCTGCTCGGCAGGGAGATAATAGTCCGGGGGAGCGTCGTGGACGACAAGTTCCTGGGCCTCATACTGAAGGCATTCGGCTGGGACGAGGTCGATCCAAAGCGCGAGATTGCCAGGGTTAGGGCCGAGCTGAGGGAGGTCCTCAAGGAGTTCATGTGAGGTGTTGAAAATGGAGGAAGTTAAGTTCAGACGCAGGAAGCCCGCCGTTGAAAGGAAGATTGGAGAGATAAGGGAGGACGACACGAGGGTTTCTCTCATCGGGAAGGCCTTCAAGGTTGACAAGATGGACTACACCTTCTGGATCGACGACGGAACCGGCGTCATACTCATCGAGAGCGAGGAGAACGTCCTTCCAGAGAACGGCCAGATAGTGAGGGTCATCGGCAGGGTCATCCGGAACGAGGAGGGGGTGCACATCTACGGTGAGGTCGTCCAGGACTTCAGCGGTGCAGACCTCCAGGCGCTGGAAGAGATCAGGGAGCTTGAGAGGAAGGTTCTGCCCAAAGTCGAGGGCATCATAGAGTTCTTCGGAGGTGAGGAGCTATGAAGAAGCGCCTCCCAGCGAGCAGGGTCTACATCAAGGACATCATAGACGGCTACTACGTCAAGAGCGAGGGCGACTTTGAGCCGAACTATCTGATAACGAGGGACGCCAGAAAGGTGTACCGTGTCAAGGTCGTTGCCACCGTTGTCAGGGAACCCATAATGAGCGAGGACGAGACCTATGGAAGGTTCCAGATCGACGACGGCACCGGAACCCTGTGGGTCTTCGGTTTCAGGGAGAACACCCGCTTCATAAACCTCGTGAAGAAGGGCGACCTGGTTCAGATAATCGGAAAGGTGGCGGAATGGCGCGACGACAAGCAGATACTCGTCGAGGGCATAGCGAAGGTCGAGCCGAACATGTGGATACTCCACCGCTTCGAGACGCTGAAGGAGAAGGCCGAGCACGCCAAGAAGGCAAAGATAGCCTTCGAGATATACGACCGCTACGGGATAACCGCCAAGGCCAAGGTCATAGCCAAAAACAAAGGAGTGAGCGAGGACATGCTCATGACCATAGACGAGCTCTACACCATGATGCTCGAACAGAGGAGCACCGAGGAGGCACTCTTTGAGGAAGAAATCACGGAGGAAGAGCCCAAAGCAGAGAACCCCGAGCTTGAAAAGGCTAAGAAGGCCGTCCTCGACTTGCTCCGTGAGAAGGGAAAAGCTCTATCCCACAAGTTCATAGTCAAGAAGCTCTCGAAGGAAATCGATGAGGAACTTATCGAGGAGGCGATAACACAGCTCCTGGCAGAGGGAGAGATATACGAGCCCGAGATCGGCTATTACGAGCCGCTTTAAGGGCATTCCTGCCCTACTTTTTCCTGAAAAAAGAGAAAAGCTCAGTACTGCTCCCGCATAGTTCTTATGACCGGGTCATATATCAGCGTCGAGGTTATGCTGTCCACCATGCGGAAGAACTCGTCCTTCCCCTTCTCAAGGGGCATGTTCTCGACACCGATCAGTTCACACCTTGAGCCGAGTATCCACTTCCCGAGCACTATTTTCTCTCTGCCGCCTTTCCGGGCGTCTATTCTCGCGAGCCCGTAGGGTATGTCCGCAGTCCACCAGTTGGCCTTGAAGGTAACGCGCCAGCCGGATCCTTCCACGATTTCAATGAGCTTTTCAAGGGTTTTGGCGGGCCCGTACGGAGTCTTAAATGTAATGACCGTCCAGAGTTCTTCAGATTCAAGGTTTCTCACGAGTTCATCTTTAAACTCCATAAATCCCACCTCCTCACACTATCGCGGCTATTATAAACGCCATAACGGCGAGGAAGATGCTCGCCTTGAGGAGCTTCTGCGCCCTGTGTGCCGATTCCCTGTCCTGGTTCTTAAGTATAATGTATGCCGCGTAGAGTATGATCAGGTCAACCGGCACCATTGCGTAGTAACCGAGGCCGACACCGGCTCTCACCGGCAGAAACGAGGCCACAACTGTCAGGAGGGCGAAGAGGGCCCCGACGTAAGCTGCCCTTTTCTCGCCCCATATTATGGGGAGCGTTCTGGCACCCTTGGCAACGTCGCCCTCGACGTCCTCTATGTCCTTTATTACCTCCCTGGCAACGTTCACCAGAAAGGCGCAGAGAGCGAGGTAGCCGGCCAGGCCGATGTGCTCAACGGCGAGAGCACCGTAGAGCGGAGTCGCGCCGGTGAGGCCTGCGACAACGATGTTCCCTATGAACGGAAGCGGCTTGAGCCTCCAAGCGTAGAGAACCATCGCGGCGTAGGCGATAACTGCCAGTATGAACGCCTGAATGTTTATGAAATGAGCGAGAACCAATCCCACCGCGAGCAGGAGCAACGAATAGTAGAGGGCGGTCTTTCTACCCATCGCGCCTCGGGGAAGGGGCCTCTCTGGGCGGTTGATTTTATCTATCTCGTAGTCGAAGTAGTCGTTTATCGTGTTGCCCCCGGCACAGCCAAGCGTAACGACGAGAAACACCAGAACCGCGGTGAGCGGGTCCGGGAAGTGCCCTACGGCAACTATTGAACCTAGGACACCCACTATTCCGGCCAAGATGCAGTTGTGGGGCCTGGTTATCTCCACGAAGGCTTTGAGTTCCATTAGGGACACCTAATTCGATTAGGTCATTGCCTTAAAAATCTTTGCTAGAGCTCCTCCCGCCGGAGGAGGCCAAGCTCCTCACCCGTTTCAAGCACCATTATCCGGCCAAAACGGATCTCAACCGCTTTATCAACTTCATGGGCCGGAAGGGGCGTCAAAACCTGCGCCTTCATCTCACCGAAGTTTATCCATTTCAACACCCCAACCCCAAGGCAGAGCCCTTCCCCATCGATGAAGCCCACAAGAAGGTTGCTCAGCCTTTCAAAATCGACCGCATGGATGACCTGGCGACCGTACCCTCTGATTCCACCCTCAGCCTCCGCCTTGACAACAACGTAGCGCTCTTCCTTCCAGCCGGCTATGACAAGCCACCGGAAGAGCTCCGACAGCAGTTCCCTCTCCTCCAAGGTCAGGGGCCTGCCCCTGAAGAGCTCCGTCCCAGTGGGAATCGTCTTCGAAAGGTCAACCTCCACCTGTGAAGCATTTGAGAAGTATGTCCTCCATTTCTCCCTTCTGACCTCCCTGCGCTCGCCCCTCGAATGTTCCCTCGCCTTCTCACTGATGGAAAGGCTCACAGTTTTCCCGTAGGGGGAGAGGATCTTCCGGAGGTAGGAGAGCTCGCCGTTCCTTTCGAGGAAGACAATTAGAGCGGGCCTCACGAGCTCGGCCTTAAGGCGCTTCATCTCAATTCCCTGGCCGGTGACGAAACCCGTCGTGTCTATGAGGACAACGTCAGCCCTTTCGGCGGCCATATCAGCCAGCCTCTTGACTCCGGCCGCCATCTCTCCAGTATAGCTTCCGGGGGTTATGGTGCCTATGAAGTAATGGGCATGTGCCTGAAGTTCACCGATCGACTCGAAAGGCCTCTCGGGAAAGGCAATGCTCACGGTAGCTGGAGGGAGGATGCCCTTCTGACCGACATCGCTGTCAACAACCGCAACCCTGAGACCCTCATCAATGAGATGGTTGGCCAGAAAAGTCAGCAAAGTTGTCTTTCCGCTGTCGGTCGGGCCTATCAGCATAACTTTTGCAGGTTTCTCCAGGTTCATTATCCGTTCAAGGAGCTCAAACCTATCGGGCGGAACGTCCTCCGTGTAGGTCGCTTTGTTCATGTGAGTTTCTAGGAGGCTGGAATTAAAAAGCTAACTTTTAGAAAGACTTATAAGAGTGGTAGTGGCCATAATTTATGGACTATGAAAAGTTGACATAAGACTTAAAAATAGTTGGTTTAATAAAGTTGTAAACGCTAATCTTGCAAAAGAGGAGGTTTCGGAAATGGAAGAGAGGTCGACCCTTACTCCGAGGCAGATAAGGTTGCTCAGGAAGTTCTACGAGGAAGGAAAGACAATTGAGGTGCACACCGTTGAAAAGACTCAGGACGAGCTCGCGGAGGAACTTGGAATCACAAGACAGGCCCTTAGCAATCATCTCAAGGTGCTTAAAGAGCTCGGCTACATAAGAACCGGAAGGGGCTTTATAGACCTCACAGACAAGGCCCTTGATCTTCTCGGTGAGAAGAAGGGCGACGTCTTCATCTTCGTAAAGATAGAGCCCACAAAGAGGAAGCACGTCTATGACCACATAAAGGAACTCAGAATAAAGAAGATATACCGCGTTACCGGTGACATCGACCTCATCATAGAGGCCGACAAGACCAAGCTCGACGAGATACTCGAGGAGATAGCCTCACTCGACGGTGTCAAGGAGACCATCACCCACATCGTCCTTGAGGTCCTCTGATCTGGCAGAGGGCTTTTTCCTGCCCTCTTTGAGCTTCTTCTCCATAAGCTTTCTCAGCTCCACCAGGTTCTTTCCGAACTTCGCCGAAATGGGCACAAACGTCTCGGGTATCTCCTTGTAGGGGACGCCGAACTTCTCCGCCAGGAAGTCTATGGTCCTCTGGAGGTTCTTTATCTTGTCCATCTTGTTGACCGCGACTATCACGGGGATCTCCAGCTCCCGGAGGAAGGAATAGAACTCCACGTCTATCGGTATCTCCCCGCGCTTCTCCCAGCGCTCTATTATCTCCGGAGCGGCTTTACCGTCAACCACCAGAACTGCCAGCTCGATGTCATCGGCGTTGTTCTCTATGAAGTGCACTATCTCGTCCTTGATCCTCTCCTGCTTCGCCTTTGGGACGCCGCTCATGAACCCAAAGCCCGGCATGTCCACTACCAGCTTCCCGCGCCAGTTTATCTCCACGGGCCTCCTCGTGACCCCAGGCCTCTTACCCCTCTTGACCCATTTCCCCGTCAGGCGGAAGATGAGCGTGCTCTTGCCAACGTTCGAACGTCCCACGAATATTATCATCCCTCTCACCGTAAGCGATGAAGCTTTTTCGCCTTATAAGCGTTGGCGGAAAAGTTAAGTAGGCAAAGGGATAAGTCTCAACGGTGGTGTTTTATGGTAGAGGGTGGAGAAGCTAAAGCCAACCAGCTCATCAACAAATTCGTCATCTCCCTGACGGACGGGAAGATACTGGGCTTTGTGACCGACATAAACGTCGAAGTTGAGGGCGACCAGTTCTACTTTATCCTCAAGATGAAGGAAGTCGAGAACCTTGGGAAGGGCCAGAGCATGTTCTCAAGCGAGAGGAAGCTCAAGATAAGGCCGAGCGATATAGTCAACGTCGGTCCTGACGTTATAATCCTCGGGAACGGCAAGGTTCCTCCCCTCAGGGAGATAGAGAGGCTCAACCAGATCGCCGAGGAGTACAACGCCCTGGTCAGGGAGCTTGAGGCCAAAGAGAGGCTCATCGAGAAGCTCAAGGAGGAGAACTACGAGCTGACAAAGAAGCTTGACGAGATACAGAGGGAACTGAGAAAGCTCCAGGTGATGAAGGAGGACTTCGAGCACCTCAAGGAACAGCTGGTAAGGCAGGAAGGACAGCTTGAAATGGCCAAGGACTACATAAGACTCCTCGAAGGACTCAGGCACGACATAGACAAGATAAAGGACGACGTGGATAAGCTGATCCAGACACAGCTGGAAGAGGTCGTTAGGGCAATAATCAACGAGGAGCTGAACGCAAGGGGATTAAAGAAGACCAGCTTTATTTAACCGCCGAAGAGCTGCGGGCCGAACGCGTGGAGAAGTATCTCAATGGCCACCAGGATGAGCGTAACCGCTATGACGCCCCTGGGGCTTATCTTTATTGCCCTCGTGTCCTCGTCGAAGAACCTCATGAGACCGGCACCGGTCGGCGGAAGCGTTGTCCTTTCTTTTGCCATCATCTCACCCCTCAAGGAATGGCTACCTGCACCAAGGTATAAAAAAGTTTTGATTGGGACATCCACCCGAGTGTTGTGGAATTTTATAAAGCTTTTTCTGGGTAAATAACAAGTTAATTCTGTCACAACCTTTATATACAATAAGGTCGATGTCCGCACAGCAGGTTCTATCTGGGTGAACCAAAACGGAGCGCCCGGAAACCAGCGACACTTCTCACCCAGCGGCGCTCCCTCTGACAAGAACGTATGAAGTTTTGTCCATATGTGGGGGTGTTCCCGTGCCGATGTACCACATAACCCACCGCTGGTCCGGGGAGGAGGACGTTGTAGCAGCGAAGGAGGCCGCAGATTTCTTCACCAAGGTCAGTCTCCCGGAGGGGTTCGAGTTCGTTGCCTCATACAACTTCAACGGCGGCTCTCATACCATCTGGAGGGCACCGAGCAGGGAAGAGCTTGAGAGATTCCTTGAAACCATCGACGCTCCAACCTTTAAGAAAAGCATGGAGATAACGGAGGTCGTCCAGAGCTATCCGCCGACGGTGGAGTACACGGTTAGGTTATGGTACTGGCTCCACAGCCTGGGGAAAAAGTGAGCTCCGACGGGGGAAACTTTTTAAACACCAAACCACAGCGCTCACTGGATAAGGGGTTTACCCAATGAATCCCGCTAATGACACAGGAGGTGGGAGGAAATGGCGACCTTTAAGCTCGTTATATCTAACCCTAAGACCGGCATAGCCAGGCAGGTTGAGATAAGCGGCGAAGAGGCCGAGAAGCTCATAGGAAAGCGCATAGGAGAAGAGATACCGGCGAGCGAGCTCGGGCTCAACCTCACCGCGATATTCGGCGAGGAGATACCGGGCAACGTCAAGCTCAGGATAACCGGTGGAACCGACAAGGACGGCTTTGCCATGAGGCCCGACGTCCACGGCCCGAGGAGGGTCAAGATACTCGTTTCGAAGGGCCCGGGCTTCAGGCCAAAGGAGAAGGGCGAGAGGAGGAAGAAGACCGTCAGGGGCAACACCATCAGCCCCGAGATCGTCCAGATCAACATGAAGCTCGTCTTCTGAGCTTCCTCCTTTCCCCAAACTTATCGCTTTTCTGTCCGTCTCAAGTTCTCCTTATTGAGGTAACCTTAATAAACCGGCCAACGCTCTAAATTTAGGGGTGAGAGAAGATGGCAAAGAAGAAGGAGTTTAGGCAGGCCGAGGTTAACATCGGAATGGTCGGTCACGTTGATCACGGTAAAACGACCCTCACAAAGGCTCTAACCGGAATCTGGACTGACACCCACAGCGAGGAGCTGAGAAGGGGAATTACAATCAAGATAGGCTTTGCCGATGCGGAGATAAGGAAGTGTCCGAGCTGCGGCAGGTACTCCAACTCGCCGGTCTGCCCGTACTGTGGAGCGGAGACCGAGTTCGAGAGGCGCGTTTCTTTCATTGACGCCCCCGGCCACGAGGCGCTAATGACCACCATGCTCGCCGGTGCTTCCCTCATGGACGGTGCCGTCCTCGTCATAGCGGCCAACGAGGGAGTCATGCCCCAGACCAGGGAGCACCTGATGGCCCTTCAGATAGTCGGCAACAGGAACATCGTCATAGCCCTTAACAAGATCGAGCTCGTCGACAGGGAGAAGGTCATCGAGCGCTACCACGAGATAAAGGAGTTCGTCAAGGGGACGGTAGCTGAGAACGCCCCGATAATCCCGATTTCAGCCCTGCACGGGGCCAACGTTGACGTCCTGCTCCACGCCATAGAGGAGTTTATACCGACGCCGGAACACGACCTCAACAAGCCTCCAAAGATGCTGGTTCTGAGGAGCTTTGATGTCAACAAGCCGGGAACAAAGCCGGAAAAGCTCGTCGGCGGTGTTATAGGTGGCTCGATAATCCAGGGCAAGCTCAAGGTCGGCGACGAGATAGAGATAAGGCCCGGCGTTCCCTACGAAGACCACGGAAGGATAAAGTACGAGCCGATAACCACCGAGATAGTCTCCCTCCAGGCGGGCGGGAGGTTCGTCGATGAGGCTTACCCCGGCGGACTCGTCGGAGTGGGAACCAAGCTCGACCCGTTCCTAACCAAGGGCGACCTTATGGCCGGAAACGTCGTCGGAAAGCCCGGCCAGCTGCCACCGGTCTGGGACGACATAACCCTCGAAGTCCACCTCCTTGAGAGGGTCGTCGGAACCGAGGAGGAGCTTAAGGTTGAGCCGATAAAGAGGCGCGAGGTTCTCCTCCTCAACGTTGGGACGGCCAGGACGATGGGCCTCGTCACCGGGCTTGGAAAGGACGAGGTCGAGCTCAAGCTCCAGATACCGATATGTGCGGAAGTCGGCGACAGGGTCGCCATCAGCAGGCAGGTCGGCTCAAGGTGGCGCCTCATTGGCTACGGCTTCATAAGGGAGTGATCCCTCTTCTTTTCCATTGACTTCCGGTGAGGCAGATGCCAGAGAGGCGGGAATGGCTGGTAGTTCCTGACACGAACTTCCTCCTCGTCCCTGGGCAGTTCGGCGTGGACATAATCTCCGAGCTGAGCAGGGTTCTCGATGTGAGGTTTAAAATCGCGGTCCCCAACGTCGTCCTTCAGGAGCTGGATGTCATAGAGAGAAAGGCCAGGGGAAAGGACCTGATGGCCATAAGGATGGCCAAGAAGCTTGCAGAAAGGTTCGAGGTCATCGACATAGGGGAGTTCGGGAGGAGGCCTATAGACGACCAGATTTTTGACTTTGCGGTGAAAAACGAGCACGTGGTTGTGTGCACCAACGACAAGGGGCTAAAGAAGAGATTGAGGGAGAGGGGAATTCCCGTCGTCTACCTCCGCTCAAGAAAGATCCTTGAGCTTGAGGGAATGCTGGGGTGAAAACCCTTAAAACCCCCTCTTCTCCACGTCCTTGGGTGAGAAAGATGTATACGGAAGAAGAACTGCTGGGTGAGATTAGGGAACTCCTCGGGGACGAGGAGCTCTACGAACTCTACGAGAGAACTTTCAGGGGGTACCACTACTACTTTGAGACCACCAACTACATCGTCCTGAACGTCTACGGCTTCAACGACCACGGGCCGATCCACGTCCTCCTCACGACCAGACGCGCGCTGGAGCTTCTGAACATCATCAGGAAGTTCGGGATTCAGACGACGGCGGAGAAGCTCGGCAAGCCCTTCCGCTGGAGCAAGTTTATAGTCGCCTTTGGAGCGCTGTTCCACGACACCGGGAACATGATCCACAGGGTAAACCACTACGAGTTCAGCGTTTTCCTCGCGGAGCCAATAATAGAGAAGCTAGTGGGGGAGTTCGGAACCGACGACCCGCTCCTCCTCAAGGCGCTCACACTGAACGCCGTCTACACCCACGACGAACACGTCCCATGCACAACGATCGAAGGGAGCCTCGTGACCATAGCCGACGGCTGTGACATGGAGGCCGGAAGGAGCAGGCTGGTGCACAAGAAGGACAAGGTTGACATCCACGCAGTTTCAGCTCTGGCCATCGAAAAGGTCGAGATCAGAGAGGGGAACGAGGAGCAGCCGATACTCATCGAGATATGGATGAAGCACCCCGCAGGAATCTTTCAGGTGGACGAGATACTGACGAAAAAGGTCAAGAGCTCACTCCTCAGCGGGAAGGTGAAGCTGAGGATACACACCGGCACCGAAGTGGTGGAGAAGGTTATTTAACCCCCCACCGTTTCTTTATCTATGCTCGATGAAGCATACCGCGATCTAAAGTACCTCCTCAACAGGGGGTACAGAAAGGTGTATGCCCTCGAATTCGTGGCCAACCACTACCGGCTCACCGGAAGAGAGCGCCATCTCCTGGCGAGGTGTATCTTTTCCGACGAGTGGACTGAAAAAGTCTCGAAAAAGCTCCTCACTCCGGGAGAGCTCAGGGGCAGGGTTCTTGGAATAGACGGCTTCAACGTCCTGATAACGCTTGAATCACTCCTTGAGGGGCAGGCGATACTCTGCGAGGACGGGCTCGTGAGGGATCTAAAGTACCAGGGAAAATACAGGCTCAAAGAAGAGACCAGGAATCTGCTCCACTGGATAGCCAGGGCCCTCCTTGAGCTGAAGGTTTCGGAGGCGGTTTTCTTCTACGGCAGAAGCGTTCCCAAAAGCGGCCTCGTCAAAAAGCTCACCGAAGGGGCACTTGCTAGCGAGGGCGTGGCCGGAGAGGTCAGACTCGTCAGGAGCCCCGACTTCGAGCTCAAGACTTACGAGGCCGTTGCAACTGCCGACGTCGGCATCATCGAGAAGGTTCCCTTCGTTTTTGACCTGGCGGCCTACACGGGCCTTCGGCTGGGGCGGAAAGCAGAGCCATTCTTCAGACTTCTCAAATCCCCACCCCCCGTGAGGTAGGGTCGTATATCCAACTGCTTCAGTTTTGTTTGAAGTCTTAGAAAGTTTTTAATATGACGAGTGACAAGAATATAACATGGCCATGTCTCTACGACCCGCTTCGTTTTTTTGCGGGTTCGGAGGGGTTTAGATGAAACGTGCCATAACGGCTGTGCTGGTACTGCTACTCCTCGGGATGGTCGTCGCGAGCGGCTGTCTCGGGGGAGGTGGGGAGACCTCAACCACTTCCGCGTCCCCAACAACCACTCCCGGAACTTCTGCCGAGGTTACATCATCCCCCTCAACCTCCACCACTTCAGTTCCCTCTGAGACGACCTCCTCTCCTGTGACGGAAACCCAAACCACCGTGACCGAGACCACCTCCACCACCGAGACCGAAACACAGACCCCCACCGAGGAAGCCTACTGGGAGAACCCGTGGGAGTACGCCCCGATAAACATCAAGGGCGAAACATACTGGATAACCTATTACAGGTACCGCTACAAGGTTCAGCCCGACCAGAACTCACCGGTTTATGAGTACATCATAGAGAAGAGCGTTGATAAGGCCACCGTCAATGTTTGTGGCATGGATCTTATGGGGAACAAGAAGGATCTCGGCGAGCAACAGGTTTACGCATACAAGACCGTTGTGAATCCCGTCAAGGCCGCGGGGCTTGATGACACCCTCACCATAACGGTCTGGTACCTCTCCAACATGAGCGATGCGTTCATATACCCGTGGGACGTTCTGTGGTTCTCTTACATATCCCCAACCGGAGCTGGAGACAACGTTTTTGTCGGCATTCAGTTCGATTACAAGGGACAGAGCTTCAGGGTGATGAACCCCGCCCCGTTCCAGAGTGGCCTCTTCCCGTGCTTTGAGGGGGACATGAACCTGCCCGATACGGTAAACGAAGACCTTGGATACCTCTACATGGGCTGGGTTGCCCTCGTCCATCTGGGATTCTGGTACGAATGGAGCAATGTTAACGTCCTGGTTCCACAGTCAGGCGTCTGGAGCGACGGAATGGGACACACCTGGACATGGAGCACAAGTCCTGACGGCGTTACAAGCTACTCCGGCTTCACCTTCAAGCTGGTCAACTACCAGTGGAAGTACGAAGGTACGGTGGAGGGCGTCAAGCTTCAGGGAGAAGGAAAGTTCTCTCCGGACCTTCCCCTGGTAATTGAGAGCGAGGGCTACTACTCCTACAAGGACACTAACACAGGCCAGACGACGGTTATTTACGGCTACCTAAAGCTGGAAGACCTGAAGCTGGAGAAAAACCTGCCCTGAGTCTTTTCTACCCCCTTTCTTTTAACCCGGGTATGCCAATGTTTAAATATTTCCCCGTTGTATTTTGTATAGGACAACTTGGAGTTGGACAATATGAACGTTAGTACCAAGACTGTTTTTGCAATTCTTGTCGTTCTTTTGGTTTTTACAAGCGTGAGCGGATGTCTGGGAGGAGGCGGGAGCACGACAACTCCCGCGACCTCGACCCAAGGGGAATACACGAGCAGGGGCGAGTCCACCGAAACGTACAGCGAAAGCGGGACAGGGGAGGAAACAACCACCGCCACATCGGAGTACGCCACCTGGGCCAACCCCTGGGATGCATCCAAGCCCGTCCGCATAGGGGACGGTCTTTACAAGATAACGTATCTCAAGTACAACATCAAGGTCAGGCAGGCCGAGGGGGCACCGGTTTATGAATACGAAGTCGAGAAGAGACGCGGCCCCGGCAAGGTTACAGTTTACGGAACCGAATGGGACATGCAGACGGGGGAGGCCAAGAAGGTCGAACTGGGCGAGTACGATGCCTACGAGTACTACGGAAAGCTGATACCAATAAACGCAGAGCAGCTCGATGCACCTGTGGAGTACTGGCTGTGGGGAACCCAGCCACTGGAGTTCTACGAGGGATTTTTCCTGTTTCCTATAGCACAGACCTTTGGAATGGGCTACCCCGAGGTCATCGGATTCAAGATTAAGTACAAGGACAACGTCTACGAGGTTTACAACCCGAGTGCCGTTGGAAAGGACGACTATGACTTCTATATGAGCGAGGGCTTCAGTCTCGCCGACATTCCGGACACCGACCTTACGTACACGGCATTTTTCTCAATGACGACGTTCGGCTTCTGGGGAGTGCTGGAGGAAGAAAACCTGATGACTTCAACCGAGGGAAGCTACGGCTTCATGAACTACCAGTACAAGTACAAGATAGAGCCCCAGGGAACCACCAGCATAGGCGGAAAAAACTTCAAGACGGTCAGGGTTGAGTGGTCCTATATCGTTGGAGACGCCAGGGGCAATGGGTGGGCGATAATAGCACCAAACCTGCCGGTCCCTCTGGAAGCGGAAGGCATCTTTGTGGCGGAGGGGACAAACATATATTCCTATATGAAACTTGAGGACATCGGGTTTGAGGAGGAGTGAATTCCTTCTCCCAAATTTTAGACAACTTTAAATTTTCTTAGTCCTTACTTTCTTCCATGTTTGGAGAGCACGAGCTAAAGACACAGTTTATCAAGATCGCTGACAAAAAAATCCATCTCGTGGAGCGGCCGGGAGACACCGTCCTCTACCGGCGGGACGACGTCAGGGTTCTCATAAAGAAAGGCAACGGGGGCCTGTGGGTTCTTCCCGCCCCGGCAGAGGGGTACGGTGTGGACTTCCTGATGATAAAGCTCACGGAGAAGATGGCCATCCCCCCCAAAGAGAGGGTTACGGGTTACCTGTCGGCCCCGATAGACATCTCAGTAAGAAGCGGCAACGCTGAGATAGACCGCTTCGTCGTTGGACGGGAGAAGTACGCGCTTTACGGCAGGATAACGTCCGGGGTCATCGCCAGATACCACACCAGCGAGTTCCACACGGAAGTCCCCGAAGCAACTGGCGTTGTAAAGCTCGTTATAAACAACCCGACGGAAAAATGGAAGCTGGTCGAAAGGGTGGTGATTCCAATAAAGGGCAGCACGATGTTCTATTCTAAAGAGAGGGCCTACTACCCCCTGGTCGTGCTCACAACGAAGGAGCCCTACGAGGTCAACAACACGGGGAATCCCCCTGACGGGACGCTCACGGCCACCCACAGGGCGGAGCCCGTACCCAACTTCCGGATGAGGTGGTAGGTATGGCCAACGTTACACTGCCCTGGCTGCCCCCGGTGTCGGTTGAGCTGACGGTTGTAAGTGCCGTCAAGGCGGTGGCAATACTCGTGGGCGCGGTTCTGGCCGGCAGAATCATCAGAAAGCTCATCATCAGGAAGTCCAAGGAGACCTCTCTGACATGGATAATAAACCAGGACACTGCGGACATACTCTTCAGGATGTTCGTCCTCGGGGGAGCAATCTGGGCACTCTACGTCCTCGGAATCATGAAATACACCCTCGGCCCCACCACCGTGGGGAACCTCGCCTTTGCCGCAGGGTTCTTCTACTTCACGTACCTGATAGCGAAGAAGTCAAGGGACTATATGATAGAGGGTTCCGGGGGGGAGCCGGGGCCCGACGTTGTTATCCGGGCCAAGCTGTTCTACTACATCGTCATAACAGTTGCGTTCTTCACGGCACTGAGCTTTGCCGGGGTCAGCGGTCAGCTGGGCACCCTCCTAGCGGCGGCGGGAATAACGGGCATTATCCTTGGTTTCTCCGCCCAGACCGTCGTTTCAAACTTTGTTTCCGGGGTCTTCATGTACTTCGACAAGCCACTGCAGATAGGCGACGCCGTTAAAGTCGGGGAGGCCACTGGGATTGTTGAGGACATAAGGATACTCTCCACCAGGATACGGTCGTGGGACGGGACGCTGATCAGGATACCCAACGAGAAGCTCTTCAACAGCAACATCGTGAACCTGATGCGGTACCCCGCCAGGAGGGTGGACGTGCAGGTCGGGATAGCGTACAGTGCCGACGCCGACCGGGCGGTGGAGATAATCAGGGAGGTGCTGGACGCCATTCCCTTTGTGCTCGCGGAGCCGGAGCCCGCGGTGTACGTAAGCGAGCTCTCCGACAGCGCCGTCATGATATCCATCAGGGCATGGGCGCCCAGCGAGAAGTGGTTCGATGTGAGAACCCGGATAGTGCTCGATGTCAAAAAGGCCCTCGACGAGGCGGGCATAGAGATACCGTTCCCGCAGAGGGTCAACTGGTTCGCCAACGAACTCAGGGTCAAAATAGAGGAAGAAAAAACGTAAAGACTCATCTCCATCTTTTTCTTCCCAGCAGAACCAGCAGCGGGAGCAGAACTGCCACTCCAACGCCACACGTCCCGCCTGACTGGGTTGTTGATGTTCCCCGCTCCGGGGAGGACGTCGATGAAGCCGACGAGGAGGTCGCCGGACTCGTCGTCTCCTCTGGTGCCGGTGGGGATGTGGAGGACTGTGTGGGAGATGGGGCCTCTCCGACAATCACGCTTATCCTCTTTACGCCCTCTCCGCCCTTCTCGTCCCTTACGGTTAGCGTTACCGTGTAGTTGCCGGGGCTGGAGAATACGTGGGTAGGTTCAGCCTCATTGGAAGTACTGCCGTCACCAAAGTCCCAGCTCCAGCTCACGATGTTCCCGTCGGAATCGTAGGACTTGTCCACGAAACTGACCTCTTCACCGGCCCTCGGCTCCTTCGGCAGGAAGGTGAAGTCCGCCATTGGTGGAAGGTTTCTCGGCAGAACAACCAGATCCATGCTGTAGCTGTTCCTCATGCCATCACTGTCCATCACGGTGAGGGAAACTGTGTAGGTACCCGGGGCCCCATAAACGTGGACTGGATTTCTTTCCTTTGATGCAGTGCCATCACCGAAGTCCCACTCCCAGCTCACCACGTTCCCATCTGGATCACTGGAACTCTCCTCAAAGCTGACTTCCACTCCTGCACGGACTTCGGCGGGGGAGTAGGTAAAGGACACGCTCGGCCTCTCGTTGTGCTGGACGTTCACCGTGGCGCTGCATGTGGAGTTGGCGTTCCACCTGTCGTAGACGGTAAGCTTGACGGGATAACTTCCGGGATCAGCATACGTGTGGAGAACCTCCGTTGAGTTGCCGGTCAGCTCAGTTCCATCTCCGAAGTCAATCCTCCATGATAGGGGGTCGTTGTTGGGGTCGCTCAGGAACAGTTCGAAAGTCACGTCGAGCGGCTGTTTTCCGGAGACGGGCACTGGGGATACAGAGCACTCCGGGGGCTTGTTTGAGGTGTACATACCGTAGAGGTTCTGGAGTCTGGTGAACTTGCTGTACCACGGTGGAATAAACGGCATGTGGGCAACCTCGCTAACGTTCACCATAAACGGGCTCAGCTGCCGGGTTCTGTAATAGTCTCCCATTCCTGACAAGTAGAAGTCGAGAACGAGGTGCCCGTCAGTGCCGTCCCTGTAGATAACACCAGTGGCAGTGTACCGCTTTTCCGGCTCCTCGATGCGGCCGTTGTAGTTTATCACTATCTCGGTCTCGTTTGAGAACTCCACCCTGTGGGTGGTGATGGTCTGATCCATGTAGTTGCCCTCGAAGTTCATGCTCATTTTCACACCCGGCGCGATATAGTCCTCCGCCTTGACGTTCACAGAAACGGTGGTGGTGAATGTGTTGGTATTTCCCTTCCAGTCAAGCTGCTTCATGTAGAGCCTGTACCTGCTGCCGACCTTCCCGGCCTCGATGGTGACCGTTCCGAGAAGGTTAGACGCCTCAAAGCCCTCCAGCTCTTCAATTCTGGTCGGGTATGTCGTTATGTCCCCTATCACATGAACTTTTGAATCGTACTCCGCAAAGGTTATCGTTGGTGGGCCTTTGGGAACGCTCACCATTACGTACTGCCGCTCGCCGTTTATCACTGCCAGCTCAGGCGGAGATATTATGGGGAACTCGTAGACGTCATAGTACGAGGTAACATATATCGCCCCGTCCACGCCGTCAGCAGTGAGCGTGAGTTCCTCTTTACGGGTGAAGCTCTGTCCGGTGACCGTTTCTGTCCTGGACTGAAGGGTGGTCTTCAGGTTGAACTCGGCAGCGGCAAAATTCTCGACGCCAAACGTAAAGCCGAGGCCCATTGTAAACTTCATATCCACGACGGAGGTTACTGATGCCGTGACGGTTTCCGTTGTCGTCCCCTTGTACTGGGAGTAGAAGACCCCTGTCTCTTCCTTTGGGATTACGTCGTAGTCTATCGGAGGAGAGTTTATGACGACCAGTACCTTCCTGGTCACCTCCATTGTTCCCTTTTTCGGGGGCCCAACCCGTATCGAGTTGCCGTCAACGTCCCCCACTGCCAGACCGGCACCGCGTTCAAAGTGCGTCCTCAAGCCGTTTCCGTTGAGGACGTCTCCCCACATGTTGTACACCTTGACGACTCCCGTCTGTGACGCCCAGACTATCTCATCGACTCCGTCGGCATTGACATCTCCGGCTGCAATCCTGTCACCGCTCCGATATGGGATTGTGAAGTAGGCAATCTCCTGCTGTTTATACTGTCCCATCTCCTTTTTGAAGGCAAAAACGTGGATTCCAGTGGATTCCCCGTCGTTTCCTCTATCCTGGGTGGCCACTATGAGCTCGTCAACGCCGTCGAGGTTAACATCGCCGGTTGCTATCTCATCCCTTCCGGTGAGGTCGAAGTAGTCATCGGTCGAGAAGCGCCCCTTCACGTTGGCGTCCATATCGTATATCGTGATGAGGTTCTCGCTGTGGTCCGCGTGAACCACCTCGTCGATGCCGTCTCCGTCAAAGTCCCCCGCCCCTATGGCATCGCCGTCACTGAAGTCTTTAACCTGAAACCTCTTCTCCGTCTCCAGGGTCTCCGAGAGGGCGTTTATCCAGTCGCTGCTCTTGTCGGCGAATATAACCTCGTCCTTTCCGTCCCCGTCAACGTCCCCAGTAGCTAAGTCGTCGCCACCCTGCCAGTCTCCAAAACCCCTCCTTGCCAGTTCCACACCCTCCTTCGTGAACACGTGAATGTAATCCGGGTCTGTCTCCCCGTGTATTATCTCAGCCTTTCCGTCCCCGTTGATGTCTCCCGCCGTTATCTCGTCCCAGATTTCGTAGTCTTTTCCAAAGCTGTAGAGCAGGTGTCCGCTCGCGTTTTCGTAAATCAGAAACTTGTCAGCCCTGTCACCGATGATTATTTCCTCGTCTTTTATGAGCATTCCATCCTTCCAGAACGGTATTTCCTCTCCGGCACCACCCAGTGCGTAGTCTACGTCAGGCAGCCATGAAAAAAGAACCAAGAACACGCAGAGGAGAGCGGCTCTCCTCATAACCCCACCTCCATTTCGCGTGAGCTTACGAAAAACCCCAGAATAGGGCTTCGTAAACTCAACTGTATTAAAACCTTGAAAATAGAAAAGTTTTTCTTAGATTTATATCAAGACGTTAAGCCTACTATCATTATGAACATTGCGTTAAACCCCCATATTATGCAAGTCCCCTCTGTTAATTGTTGTATGAGCTTGTATTCAAACATGTTGGATTACTGCCCCTTTTCTATCAGCGCATAGAAAAATCCTATCGTTTTATGCCTGTGGGGCCACGCCCTCATAGTCCCCGGCAGAAAGCCCCCATCGTAGGGGCCCTCCAGGGGCACGAGCCTCGCGTCGGGGTGTCCCTTCAGGAACCACTCCACAACTCCTTCGTTCTCCTCACGGAACATCGAGCATGTGGAGTAGAGCATCCTGCCGCCGGGCCTGAGAAGCCTCCAGGCGCTCTCGATTAACTTCCTCTGGAGCTTCACCACCCGGGGAATGTTCTTCTCACGCAGACGCCACCTCAGCTCGGGGTTTTTCGCTATCGTCCCGTCGCTCGTGCACGGGGCGTCGAGCATCACCCTATCTGCGATCTCCTCCCCCAGCATAGCAGGGGCCCTTCTCCCGTCAGCCCTTATCGTCTCGGCTATCTCCACACCAGTGCGTCTGAGCACCTCGTTCATGCGCTTTATTCTGGCCTTATCCACGTCGAAGGCGTAGATTTTACCCTCGTTGTTCATCAACTCGGCCATGTGACTCGTCTTCCCGCCAGGGGCTGCCGCGAGATCCACCACAGTCTCTCCAGGCTTTGGGGAGAGGACGAGCGAGGCCACCGCCGCTGCCTCCTCCTGGGCTATGGCGTAGCCCTTGTTGAGGAGCCATTCCGGGTTGAACGGATCAAGAATCCTGATGATCGTTTCCACTCTCGTGCTCCTCTCGAAGCGGACGTCCTTTTTCATCAGATAGTCCTCAACTTCCCCAACGCTGCTCTTCAGGAGGTTGACCCTGATGCTCGTCGGAAGGGTCTCGTTGAGCGCCCTCAGGAGGTCTTCCGCCTCGTCCCCTACCAGTTCCCTCACCTTCCCTATGAACCACTCGGGAAAGAGGTAGTCCCACTTGAGGCGCTTCTCCTCGGTATCGATAACCGGAACGTATTCGAGAACCCTTGGCAGGAGGTCGTAGTAGTAATAACCAACGTAGGGGTGAGTCTTCCTGGACAGAAACTGGGCGAGCCCTTTAAGGTGCTGCCTCGTCCTCTCGCTTGGGTCGCGGAAGACCGCCACCTCGATGGCCACCCTCAGTGTCGCCCTCAGCCACGGATCGAGTATCAGCGGGGAGACCCCAACAAGCTCCTCGATGACCTCGTCTATAAGCCCGAGTCTCCGCTGGATGGAGTAGAATATCCCCGTCAGCTTGGAGTTCTCCCAGCCGTCGATTTTGTACCTGGCAAAGGCCCTTCTCTTCGCCCCCTGGCTCGGCTTAACTTCTTCTCCGAGCTTGATTGCCTCTATGAGCGCGTAGAGCTGTCTGTCGCTGAGCTTGAGCTTTCCCAAATCGTCTCCCCCCTGTCAGCTGGATTCACGCAGTTTTGAACCTTTCCATTATCCTGACAGTGACCTTACGTATCTCATCCTCGTCCGAGTTAATAAGGTTCTCAAGAATGGGCAGAAAGGTTTCCCTGTCTATTTCAGGGCGTATTCCCCACATTGTTATCGCGTCGAGAACCATGAGGGCAAAAAACCTGAGCTCAGGGTTTGAAAGGGCGCCCTTCAGGAACTCCAGCACCCTGGACACCGCGTCCTCATCCCAGGTGTATACGAAGTAATAGCTGAAGAACTCCAGCGCGGGGACTGGGCTCTCCGCAAGCAGGGAGAGCATTCTCTCAAGGATGTCCCTCCTGCCTCCTTTTGAAGCAAGGATAGCGAGGATTTTTGCCCCTTTGTTTCTCTCCCAGGGGTTTCCGGAACTCACGACGTCAAAGAGCGCGGGGATAAGGGGATACAGCAGTTCAAACTCCCCGTTGTTCATCCTGCCAGCAAGCCTTGAGAGTGTCCAAATGGCGTTCGACCTCTTTCCGGGGTCTCCAGAACGAATGGTGTCCTCAATCTCCCGAACGGAATCCGGCCGTGAGCGGAGGATATTAAACAGCCCCTCCGCGTCCCCATCTTCCAGCACCCTCTCAAGGGGCGGCAGTGAACCCCCGTCGGAAACCTCATTTACAGTGACCTCCACGGATTTTTCGTGCCGTCCCTGTGGGGCCGGAGGCGAGAACTCCACGACTCCCGCGGGGCCGCCGCTTGGACCGCCAACGACCTGAAACCTGGGTGTGAAATCCTCAACCCCCTCCCTCTCCAGGGTCTTTGAGAGCCATTTCAGGAGGAACTCATCGCCGATTGAGATGGCCAGATCCCTTGCCATGGCGTACTCCCCGTTCAACACGAGCCTGTGAAGGACGTTTTTAGCCTCATCTGGTCTGGAGCGGTAGTAATTATAGAGCGCTTCCTCCACTCTACGTGTTACTTTTTTCGCCTTTGACCTCATAAAGAAGTCATCGCTCCGGGCGGCAACCCTCTTAACCCTCGAAAGAACCCTGGGGAGCACCTTGATCGCATCATCAGGGACATCCCCCTGAAGTGCCTCGGAGAGCACGTCAAGGACGAAATCCACCAGAATGTCGTCGTCACTCAAGAGGAGCTCCGATGCCTCCTCCAAGAGCGTTTCAAAGCTTTTGGTGTCTCCCGTAAACACGAAGATGTTGAGCAGAAGCCTCAGCCCCATACCCCTGAGACGAGGGTTGTCCTGGGAGAGCAGCCAAGTGACCTTGGAACGAACCGCCGGGGAAGGATGAGCAACTGTGAGTTTTGTGACCAGTTCCGCCATCTCAAGTGATGCAAACTCCATCTCCGGGTCTTTCACCAGCTCAACCAGTATGTCCACAAGCTCCAGGAACTCTTCCTTCCTCAGGGGAAAGCCCTCCGCCAGCGCAGAGAGAACCTTCAGGGATTTCGTTACGAGGCGGGGCTCTTTTGACTTTAGTGAGGAGATCACAGCATCAAAGCCGTTGTTTATCACAAGAAGCCTCGTCTCCTCGTTTCCTTTCTTCAGAACTTCGTAGAGGGCAAGCAGTGCTCGGACCTTTGTATTCACATCGTCTTCCCTAACTAAATCCAGAAGCATTAGAAGAACGTCGCTGTCCTCCAGGGCCAGCCTAACGGCCTCCTTTATCTGCCACGAGAGCACCATTTCGCGCAGTTCATCCTTGGACGGAATAACCCTTTCGAACGGCACAATATGTAGTATAACCAACTTGACATATATCGCTTTCGCTTTCTGATCATCTGAAGTTAGGGCGTCCTGGACGGCATGAGCAGCTCCATCAGCGTTGGATCAAGACCATCATCCTCCCTCGCCCACAGGCTCAGGAGGAGTGAAGCTCCTCCGAGTATCAACGCCAGGTTAAGAGCCTCCTCAACGCGCTTTTCAAGAAGAAGCTCTTTTATCACCCCCAACGCTTCCTCCTTTCTGGAGCGGTAATACGAAAACAGCACCTTCTCCACTTCGGTTCTCACGTTGGAGGCTCTGGAGCGAATGAGAATATTCTCGGCGCCGTTTTCAATGTTTTTAAGAACATTCAAGAAACTCACGAGGCGCCTCATCATGTCGGCGGAGAGATGGAATGCAAGAACTTCCTCCAGAAAGTCCAATCCTGCCTCAATGAGCAGGACGTTATTACTGGTCAGGAGGTCGGTGATGCACTCCAGCACCGCCTCACTCCTTCCGTCGAGATTTCCGGAGTTGAGGAAGAGGCGCATGCCAAGACCCCGCACGTACATGTTGTCCGCATTGAGAAGCCCGTCTATCCTGGCCCTGCTTCTCCAGCTCAACGGGGGCATCTGGAGTTTGCGGAACAGATCGAGGAGCGACAGATATATGAAAGTGTCCCCTCTTTCCGCCACAGGAACCGAGGCGTCTATCAGCGTCAGAAGCTTTATCTCGTCTATCTGCATCCCATCGAGAAGCCTGAGGAGAACCTCCAGCGTTCTTGACACGATCCTGCTGTCCTTGTCCCCCAGAAGGGCCACTAAACGGTTGAAGCCGTTTCTCAGCACCGCGGACTTTGTCTTACCATCAGGATCCTTGAGGAGTTCCCCAAGGGCTGTAAGTGCCCGCAGACGAGTGGTGGTGTCCTCATCTTCCAGAAGTCGGAGGAGAGATGTGACCACGTATTCGTCTCCGTTGGCGATATCTATTACATCCATCGCCCGCCAGGACATTACTAGTTCCCTAATTTGATCCATGGGCTCCACCCCTCATTCTACCCACGAGATATTGAACTTCATCCAATATATTGTTTTCGCTTTACACACGTTGGAACCGATACACATCGACGGAGATCCTCTCCAGCTTCTTCCGGTGGAAGAAGAACTGTGCTGGAATCTCAAAAGGAAGAGTTACTCTATGTGTTATCGAAAAATTGAAGTCTCTAACAAACGCCTCGATGAAGCGTCTGACATCCGGCTTGGCCAGGTGGATGGAGTAAACAACGTCGCTTACCTCAAAGGCCTTTATCAGAAACGGCCTGTCCGCGTGAGGGTTCTGGCTCCCAAACGGGGGGTTCATAACGACGGTGTCCACACTGCCGGAGAACTCCGAGACGTCGGAGTGCACCACCTCGACACAGTCCGCAAGGCCAAGGGACTCCAGGTTGCCGAGAAGAACATCGATGGCATTGCGATCGATTTCAACAGCGTAGACCCTCTCCGCCCCAAGGATACAGGCACCGACTGTTAACACCCCCGTTCCAGCGCCGAGGTCCGCCACGACCCTATCTTCGATGTCCCCCCTGGAGTGGGCCAGCCAGAGGAGTTCCGCCGCAACGTTTCCCGGCGTCCTGTACTGTTCAAGTTCGGGTTTCGGGTTTCTAAATCCCTCCAGCCTTGAGAGGGTAATGGCCAGATGCTTTTTCCTCAACCTCTCACCCCGTGAAGAGCCATTCCTACGGGTTCGTCGATCTCACGCTTCCCACCGAGTATCTCATCGAAGGCGTAGTCCTCGCGGAGGCCCAGCACTATCTCCACCTCTGTCGGTGTCAGCACCGGCTTCCTCCAGTTCTCGTAGTCGTCTATCGGAACCCTTGGGCAGGCAACGACGACGTAGGCGTCGAAATCGAAGCCCTCCAAGGCAGGATAGTTTATGTGGTTCATCGCTATCAGCCGGGCATACTTCCCGTGTTCGCGGAGGAGTTTAACGATTCTCCTGGCCTCGGCCAAGCGGAGCTGGCCCTTCTTGGTGCTGGTTATGACGCCGAATTTTTGAG
>NZ_WANV01000021.1 GCF_015521605.1 Thermococcus sp. | reverse complement strand
GTTGCAATAAGACTCTAGGAGAATTGAAAGAGAACTCCCTACCGAGGTTCACAATGTAGAAGAAGTCAAGTTGCAATAAGACTCTAGGAGAATTGAAAGAGAACTCCCTACCGAGGTTCACAATGTAGAAGAAGTCAAGTTGCAATAAGACTCTAGGAGAATTGAAAGTATAAGCCTCGAACCTACCCAACTTCCGGAGCTCCCGGTTGCAATAAGACTCTAGGAGAATTGAAAGTTCAACTCATCGTCGGTAGGAGTCTTCCCAGGCGTAGTTGCAATAAGACTCTAGGAGAATTGAAAGCCGTTTAAGGTTACCCTTCCGTCCTGGAGGGTGGGCGGTTGCAATAAGACTCTAGGAGAATTGAAAGATTTGAAACGGCGTTGAGTAGAAGTATCTCACCACCACCGTTGCAATAAGACTCTAGGAGAATTGAAAGATTCATACGGGTGGCCGGGCTTCAAATCCTTAGCCGGGTTGCAATAAGACTCTAGGAGAATTGAAAGCCCCACCCCTCACGGGAGCGGTGAACGGGTGCTGGTTCCTGAGTTGCAATAAGACTCTAGGAGAATTGAAAGATGTCAAGCTTCATAGCAACCGCCTCCGGACAAGGTTGTTGCAATAAGACTCTAGGAGAATTGAAAGATAGTTTGCAGGTATTGTTATGTCTGCGAGGCCGCGTTGCAATAAGACTCTAGGAGAATTGAAAGATGATTACACAAAGCTCTACATCATCAACGATAAGGTAGGTTGCAATAAGACTCTAGGAGAATTGAAAGCTTCTCATAAGCCTCGATGTCCTCAAGCTCCTCGGGCGTTGCAATAAGACTCTAGGAGAATTGAAAGTGCAATCTTCCTCTTCATCATCAACATATTCGCCGTGGTTGCAATAAGACTCTAGGAGAATTGAAAGAGGGCTTGGTGCCTGACTCTTGCCGGGGCCCTCAGCTGTTGCAATAAGACTCTAGGAGAATTGAAAGGACCGCGACCGCTCCAGCCAAACCCTACCCCAGCCTCGTTGCAATAAGACTCTAGGAGAATTGAAAGAGACAAAGTACCTCGACATGGCTCTCCGGCACTATGAGGTTGCAATAAGACTCTAGGAGAATTGAAAGCTCTGTCACTGCCGAGTAGCGGCTGTGGCGACGGTAGTTGCAATAAGACTCTAGGAGAATTGAAAGCCGGTAAACGGCGGTTTTATACCTCATGAACCAGCGGGTTGCAATAAGACTCTAGGAGAATTGAAAGCAGAAACCTGGCAGCCTCTATAGCGGCCTCCCGTACGTTGCAATAAGACTCTAGGAGAATTGAAAGACGTTGATGTCCGTCAGCTTGATTGTAGCTTGAGGAACGTTGCAATAAGACTCTAGGAGAATTGAAAGTTAGCATTCTTTATCTGGAGTTTCCAATTCGGCTTGTTGTTGCAATAAGACTCTAGGAGAATTGAAAGGATTGTTCTAATTCGATTTCGAGTGTGACTGTGGCGGTTGCAATAAGACTCTAGGAGAATTGAAAGTCTTAAAGTTAAGACTGATGACGGGCGTATGCTGGGTTGCAATAAGACTCTAGGAGAATTGAAAGCCGGCGATCCAGACCTCGTGCTCGATGGTTGCGTTGTCGTTGCAATAAGACTCCCGACTATCGAAAAGCTCACAGAAACTCCGCGAACAGAAGGTCTTCCTTTCTTCCGCCGGCCTTTTTGAAGACCCTCTCGCTCCATCCAACGTTACCTATTCCTCTCGGCCAGTGGGCGTCGCTTGAAAAGACGAGCTTTATGCCCCTTTTTATGCACTCCCTCACAAAGTCCATCTCCGGAACCCTATAGCGGGAGCTTATCTCAAAGGCCTTCCCCCTCTCCTCGGCCAGCTCAAGGACTTCTCCGAGGTTCTCCTCGCTTGGATACCCAATGTATCTGAAGCTGGCCCCGAAGTGGCCGATTATATCCACGTTCTCGTCCAGGAGGGCGAGTTTAACCAGCTCGACGTACTCCTCGGGGTCATCGAGCCAGAGGTGGACGCTGGCTATCACGTAGTCCAGCCTTTTCCTCATGCCTCCGGCGACATCGACGCCGCTGTGGGTTACGTTGGCCTCAATCCCTGCCAGCAATACAACATCGGCCTCGTTTTTCCACCTCTCTATGTCTCTCACGTAGCGGTTGAAGGCCTTTCCGGTGAGGTAGTGGCTGTGGTCTGTTATCCCGAGGAGCTTCAGCCCCTTCTCCTCAGCGGCAGCAACGTTGTCGCCCACACTCCCGGTGCCGTCCGAGTAGGCGGTGTGGGTGTGAACGTCGTGGGGAAACCCGGGCATGTTAGGGACTTCTCGGGGAGATTAAAAAGCCTTCTGGACAAAATATCCAAAGTAAAGCCCAACCTTGAGTTTTGACAACCTTTAAATAGTCGCTAAAACAAAACCCACCCGGTGGTGAAAATGGTCGAGCGCTCCAAGGTTAGGGTTCTCGTTGCAAAGCCGGGACTTGACGGTCACGACAGGGGAGCCAAGGTCGTTGCGAGAGCCTTGCGTGACGCCGGTTTTGAGGTCATATACACCGGCATAAGGCAGACTCCGGAGCAGATTGTGGAGAGCGTCATCCAGGAGGACGTTGACGTCCTTGGAATAAGCATCCTCTCAGGTGCGCACATGGTTCTGATCCCCAAGATCCTGAGGCTCCTTGAGGAGCGCGGTATAAAGCCCAACGAGGACGTTCTCGTTATAGCTGGCGGAATAATCCCGCCCGACGACGCGGAGCAGCTTGAGAGGACCGGCGTTGCCAAGGTCTTTGGCCCGGGAAGCCCGATCAGCGACATAATAAGCTTCATAGATGAGAACGTTCCGAAGCTCAGGAAGTTCAGGTCGGCATAACCCAACCTTTATAATTTCTTCCTGGATAATTTGTCCGAGTGGTGACGATGATAGACGACCTTATAGAACGCATGCTCCAGGGAGACAGGCGCGCCACGGCTAGGCTCATAACCCTCGTCGAGAACGATGAGAAGAAGGCAAGGGAAATAATACGCAGAATCTATCCCCACACGGGAAACGCCTACATCGTAGGCATAACCGGGCCGCCGGGGGCTGGAAAATCAACCCTTCTCGACAAGCTCATCAGAGTTGCAAGGGAGGAGGGGAAGGTCGTCGGCGTGATAGCCATAGACCCCACCTCGCCGTTTACGGGCGGAGCGTTGCTCGGCGACAGGATAAGGATGCAGAGACATTCAACCGACCCCGGTGTTTTCATCAGGAGCATGGCGACCAGGGGTTCTCTCGGCGGACTGGCCAAGGCCACGAACGATGCCATAAAGGTTCTCGATGCCTACGGCTGTGACGTCATCTTCGTTGAGACCGTCGGCGTCGGTCAGATCGAGATTGACATCGTCAAGACGGCCGATACCGTGGTTCTCGTAACCGTGCCCGGTTTGGGAGATGATGTGCAGGCGATAAAGGCCGGCCTTATGGAGATAGCGGACGTGTTTGTCATCAACAAGGCCGACAAGGAAGGAGCAGATGCGACCTACTTCGAGCTCAACCTCATGCTCGACCTTGAGAAGGAGCGCTGGGAGAAGCGCGGCTGGAGGCCGCCGATAGTTGAGACCGTGGCAACCACCATGAGAGGAATCAGAGAGCTCTGGGCGGCCGTAAAGGAGCACCACGAGTTTCTTGAGCGTAGCGGTGAGATAGAGCGGAAGAGAAAGTTCCGGGCCGAGGAGGAGGTCAAGACGATAGTCTCCGGCAGGATAGCCAGGGCGATAAGCGAGAGGCTCGATGAGGAGGAGGTGGCGGCCCTGATAGAGAAGATTGTAAGGAGGGAGATGGACCCTTACTCTGCCGCGGATCTTGTACTTGAAAAAGCCCTGGGGGTGAAGGTATGATAAAGAAGATAGACCACGTTGGTATAGCCGTTAAGAACCTCGACGAGGCCATCAAGGTCTGGGAAGGCCTCGGCCTCAAGGTTGAGGAGATTGAAGAGGTGCCCGACCAGAAGGTAAGGACCGCGATAATCCACGTCGGCGAAAGCAGGATAGAGCTCCTCGAAGGAACCTCCGAGGACTCGCCGATAGCCAAGTTCATCGCCAAGCGCGGTGAGGGCATACACCACATAGCCCTCGGCGTTGATAACATCGAGGAGCACCTTGAGAAGCTCAAGGCTGAGGGATACAGGCTCATTGATGAGAAGCCCCGCATCGGTGCCGGTGGTGCGAAGATAGCGTTCGTTCACCCAAAGGCGGTAACGGGTGTGCTTCTCGAACTCTGTGAAAGGGAAAAGTGATGTCCAGAGATGCCCATTTTGGATGTATAGTCCCGTTTTTTCTCTTTAACTCGATGGTCTGAGCATCTGTGTATTTAGTCACACACAGTAATATTTATAAGAACATTAACAAACTTACTGCGGCTGTAATGTCATGATCTTGTGAGTCAAGTAATGTGCGAAGTGATGGCTTATGATGTTTAGGGGGCGGCCCCGAAGGAGGGGGTCACGGGTTATTGATTACCGCCGTCTCAACGATGTCCTCGCCAGAAATCCTCACAGGGGGAAAATACTGATAACCAGGAGACCTCCCTTTGAGGTCAAAGCCCCCAATGTCCACCATGTGTGGGTTACCAAAGTTTCCCATCCGGCGGCAGTTCCCCCCTCCCGACTCCACGTCATCGAGCAGATTGTGTGGGACCGCCTGGAGAACAACAAATCCGACGTCGTTTTGGATGCTGTTGAGTACCTGATGATAGAGAACGGTGTCGAACCCACGCTCCGGTTTGTGAGTAAGATACGGGACATGGCCATCATGCGGAACTCGGACTTTTACGTTACGGTTAGCGACGGCATAGACAGCAAGGTGCTCAACGTCCTGCGCAGAATAGTCGAGTGAGCCGCCGCAGGTAAAGTTATATAACCTATCCCGTCATTCTCCAATTTAGGTGTAGGGCATGCCGTACATCGAGAAGATTGAAATGAAAGGTTTCAAATCCTACGGTAACCGAAAGGTAGTTGTCCCGCTTTCTAAGGGGTTTACAGCGATCGTTGGTGCCAACGGTTCTGGAAAGAGCAACATTGGTGACGCCGTTCTCTTCGTTCTCGGTGGACTGTCTGCCAAAGCCATGCGTGCCACCAGGATAAGCGATTTGATCTTCGCGGGCACAAAAACGGAGGCACCGGCAAAGTACGCTGAGGTTGCGATGTACTTCAACAATGAGGACAGGGGCTTTCCCGTCGATGAAGACGAGGTCGTGATAAAGCGCCGCGTTTATCCCGACGGGAGGAGCACGTACTGGCTCAACGGCAAGAGAACCAGCAGGAGCGACATCCTCGATGTCCTCAGCGCGGCCATGATTTCGCCCGAGGGCTACAACCTCGTTCTCCAGGGCGACATCACCAAGTTCATCAAGATGAGCCCCACCGAGAGGAGGATGCTCATAGACGAAATCTCTGGAATAGCGGAGTACGACGCGAAGAAGGAGAAAGCTTTAAAGGAGCTCAAGCAGGCGGAGGAAAACCTCGCGCGTGTTGATCTGCTCATCAGGGAAGTTAAGTCCCAGCTCGACAAGCTCGAAAAGGAGCGCAACGACGCTTTGAGGTACCTCGACCTTAAGGAGCGTGTTGAAAAGGCCAAAGTAACGCTTCTCCTGGCCGAGATAAGGAAGCTGAAGTCCCTGATCGAGGAGAACACCCTCCGCGACAAGGAGATAGAGGCGGAGATAGCGGCCATAGAGGAACGCCTCAAGGACATAGCCAAGGAGATAGTCGCCAAGGAGAAGGAACTCAACGCCATCGAGAAGGAGCTTGAGGAGAAGAGCGATGACGGCATCCTTGAGGTTACCCGGAAGATCAGCGAGGTTCAGTCGAAGATCGAGATGGCAAGGAAGAACATCGAGCTGGCTAAGAAGGAGATAGAGGACAGCCAGCACAGGCTCGCCAAGACCAAGGAGGAGCTGAAGAAGGTCTCGGAGGAGATAGAAAAGAGCAAAAACGCCATCCAGCGCTGGACAAAGAGGCGCGAGAGGCTCAAGGCAGAGATCAAGGAGAAGGAGGTTGTTAAGAACGAGCTGGTCATCAAGCTCGGGGAGATAGACAGGGACTTTGCGATAGCCAAGCAGGACTTCGACAAGGTCGTCGATGAGCTTGAAGAGGCCAAGAAGGAGCTCTACATGAAGGAGAGCGATATCAGGAAGTTCGAGGAAGAGATAGAGCGCCTTAAGGCCAAGATCGCTCAGGATAGCGCCAGGAGAACGGCGCTCAAGTCCAAAATCAGTGAGGCCAAAAAGTCCCTTGAGGCCAAGCGCTCCGAGCTCGGAGAGATAGAGGGGAAGATGTCCAAGGGCGAGGCCAGGCTTAGAAAAGCCGAGAAGGAGCTTGAGGAGAAGACCAAAGCCCTCAGAAGGGTCGAGGGAGAGCTCTCCAAGGCCAGGGAGGAGCTCATCAAGGCCGAGGCTCAGAGAGAGGTCCGCGGAAATCGTGCGGTCGAGTTCCTCAAGAACCAGAACATCCCGGGCCTCTACGGGCCCCTCGGGGAGCTGATAACCGTCGCGGACAAGGACTACGCTTTGGCGGTGGAGGTCGCCCTCGGCGGGAACTACGACAACGTCGTGGTGGAGGACGACCGGGTCGCCGAAAAGGCCATCAGGCTCCTCAAGGAGAGAAAGCTCGGAAGGCTCACATTCCTCCCGCTCAACAAGATAAAGCCCCGTTCGATGCGCGAGAAGCCCTCCCTTGGAATCCCTGCGATGGACGTCGTCCAGTACGACCCGCGCTTTAAGAACGCCGTCGCCTACGCCCTCGGGGATACGCTCATCGTGAACGATATGGACGAGGCAAGGACCGTTGGAATCGGGAAGGTTCGCATGGTGACCCTCGGCGGTGAGCTCCTTGAGAGGAGCGGAGCGATAACCGGCGGCCACTACAGGCCAAGGGGCAAGCTCGGGGTAAACGTCGATGAGATAAGGAAGAGGGTCGAGAAGCTCGAACGCGAGAAAGAGGCTCTGGAGTCTTCAGTCAACGCGCTCAGGATCGAGGTTAAGGGCCTTCAGAACGAGCTCTTCGAGCTTCGCATGAAGAAGAGCGACCTGAGCAAGGACCTGCAGGTCGTTCAGAGGGAGATGGAGCGTCTCCTCTCTGAGGACAGAGCCCTCAAGGAGTCCATTGAGGAGAGTGAGAAGCTCATTGAGGTGCTTGAGAAGAGGATTCACGGGACAAAGGGGGACATGGCGAAGCTCAGGGGAAGGATAGAGCGGCTTGAGAAGAAGAAGGAGCGGCTTAAGAAGGCCCTGGAGAACCCGGAGGCGAGGGAGCTGAACCAGCGCATAAGGGAAGTTGAGCACGAGATAAGCAAGCTCAGGGAGGAGCTGGGCAAGGTCGAGAGCAAGCTTGAAAACCTTGAGATAAGGATAAACGAGGAGCTCCTTCCGAGGAAGGCCGACCTTGAGGAGGAGATAGAGGGACTCGTGAACAGGATAAACGCACTCAAGGCCAACATCACCGAGAACGAGAAGGCCATTAAGGAGTTCGAGAAGGAACTTGAGGAGCTTAGAAAGGCCGAGGAGAGCGTTAAGGACGAGCTCAAAGAGCTCCGCGAGAGGCGTGAGAGGGTCAAGAACGAAATAATCGACCTCCGCTCGGAGAAGGACGAACTCAACTCCAAGCTCCAGGAGCTTCGCATAGAGGCCAACACCCTCAAGATAAAGCTCGCCCAGTACGAGGCGACGCTGAAGGAGAAGCAGGACGAGCTCAAGCACCACGATGCCAGGCTCATCAGGTCAATAAAGGAAGTCCCGCTGGAGCTTGAGGCCCTGAGGGAGCAGATAGAAAAGATGGAGGAGGAGATACGCTCCCTTGAGCCCGTCAACATGAAGGCCATCGAGGACTTCGAGGTGGTCGAGAGACGTTACCTTGAGCTGAAGAGCAAGCGCGAGCAGGTGGTTGCTGAGAAGGAGAGCATCGAGGAGTTCATCGAGGAGATAGAGGGACAGAAGAGGAACGTCTTTATGCAGACCCTCAGCGAGATAGCCAAGAACTTCTCGGAGCTCTTCGCCAAGCTCTCTCCGGGAGGAAGCGCCAGGCTCATCCTTGAGAACCCTGAGGATCCGTTCGCGGGCGGCCTTGAGATAGAGGCGAAGCCCGCAGGAAAGGACGTCAAGAGGATAGAGGCAATGAGCGGCGGTGAGAAGGCCTTAACTGCCCTCGCCTTCGTCTTCGCGATACAGCGCTACAAGCCCGCGCCGTTCTACCTCTTCGACGAGATCGATGCACACCTCGACGACGCCAACGTCAAGCGCGTCGCTGACCTCATCAAGGAGGCCTCCCAGAACAGCCAGTTCATCGTGATAACCCTGAGGGACGTCATGATGGCCAACGCGGACAAGATCATCGGCGTCAGCATGAGGAACGGTGTGTCCAGGGTGGTAGCGCTCAGCCTTGAGAAGGCTATGAAGATCCTCGAAGAGGCCAGGAAGAGGAGCGAGGCGGAGCATAAAGAGATGTTCGGTCACCTGAGCGGGTGAACTCAATGTTTGACAGAGAAGAGTTCGAGCGGTGGCTGTCTCAGGCTGAATATACCCTCAGAAGTGCCGAGAATGACTTGAATTCCAAATTTTATTCATGGGCCTGCTTTAAGGCCCAGCAGGCGGCAGAGTACGCCGTCAAGGCTTTGCTCTTTGGGATGGGGGTCATGGCTTACGGCCATTCAATAAAGAAACTGCTCGACATACTATCCAAAGAGATCGAGGTTCCAGAGGAGCTTTTTGACAATGCCAGGATGCTGGACAGGCATTATATCCCCCCACGATACCCTGACGCATACATAGAAGGTGCTCCCTACGAGTACTACGGGGAGAAGGATGCCCTTGAGGCCCTCACCTCTGCACGCGAGGTCATCGCTTTTGTGAGGAGGATGGCGGATGAGGCCAAGTGAACTGCCGTACTGGGGAGACATCCAGAAGTACGTGGAAGCCATCAAAGCATCACTTCGGCCAAAATTAATATTGCTGTACGGTTCACTGGCAAGGGGAACCTTCGGGCTGGGGAGTGACGTTGATATCCTCGTGATAGCCGAAAACCTCCCCAAAAACCCAAACGAACGCTTAAAGCTTCTCTACGACCTCGATAGAACCCATGCTCCAATCGATGCCAAAGCATACACTCCGGAGGAAGTTAAGAGGATGCTTCTCAAGGGACATCCCCTAATAATGGACGCTCTGGAAGATGGGGAGGTTCTCTACGCCGATGAAGATTATCTCAGAAAGCTTATGGCGATGTTCAAGATGGCCAAGAAAAAATTCCGCCGTTTTGAGAGGGGCTGGATTAGGATTGAGAGGTGAAAACCTATGGAATCGCGCCGTGAGGAGGAGATAACTCCCGTTGACATTCTCCTCCAGCTCGTCACCATGGGCAAGGTTGACCCCTGGAACATAGACATCGTTGACCTGACCGAGAAGTACATAGAACGGCTGAGGGAGATGAAGGAGCTGGACCTCCGCGTCTCAGCGAGAGCCATCCTGGCGGCATCAATACTTGTCAGGATGAAGAGCGAAGCTTTGCTCCACGCCGACGAGGAGGAAGAGGAGGAACACCACGAGGAGCGCATAAGGGTGGATGTTGAGCCTTTAGCCCCTCCGCTCAGGAGGGTCGAGCGCTACTACACCTTCGACGACCTCCTGGATGCACTCATGGATGCCCTTGAGGAGGCCGAGAAGAGGAAGCCGCGGAGGAGAAAGAAGGTCGAGATAGAGGAGGAGGTATTCGTCGTCGACGACTTCCGCGTTGACATCGAGAAGCACGTGTACAGGCTCCACGAGATAGTCGTTAACATGTACAGGGAAACGAGGGAGCCCATAAACTTCTGGGACTTGGTCTTCGACCCAACGCCGAAGATAGTCGCCAGAACCTTCCTCTACCTCCTGTTCCTCTCCAACATGGGCAAGGTTGACCTCATTCAGGAGGAGCCCTTTGGGGAGATATTCGTTGTACCCGTGGAGGAGGCCTGATCCCTTTCCTCCCTCTTTGCCGGCCTTATTGTTATGACCAGCAGGGGTTCCTCCCGCCCGATATAGAGGCTCTTCTTTTCCCGGTTCATGTAGAAACAGTACCTCCCGTCAGGAAGGCCTTCAACGAATTTCCGTGGGATTGTGTGCCTTGCCGTTCTCCCATCGAAGAAGACGCAGTCGTAGGCCTCGGAAATCCCGGAGACCCTCTCCCTGATTTCCTCCAGGGATAGCATCTCGCATTCGAGCCTGGCACAGACCAGACTCTTTCTCCCGTCTGTGAGGATTACTACCTTCTCGTTCACCTCTATCCTCCGCGAGCGGTCGAGGAAGTCCCACAGCTCGGCGTATATGCGTTCGAGCCTCCGCCTCTTCGCCAGCCTTTTGACGAGCCTTTCCCTGGCGTGCCTCGTGAGGAGCATGCCCTAACTTCGTCCGAGAATTTATAAACTTCGCCGAGGATATAGGCACATGTACCTTCGCCGCGATCTAATCGAGCCCCGCGTTTATCAGGAGGTAATCTACGCCCGCTGTAAGGACACCAACTGCCTCGTCGTCCTGCCAACGGGCCTTGGAAAGACGCTTATAGCCATGCTTATAGCCGATTACAGGCTCTCAAAGTACGGCGGCAGGGTTCTCATGCTTGCCCCTACGAAGCCCCTTGCGCTCCAGCACGCCGAGAGCTTTAGGCGGCTCTTCGACCTTCCCCCGGAGAGAATCAACGTCCTCACGGGCGAGCTCTCACCCAAACAAAGGGCCGAGCTGTGGGAAAGAAGCACGATAGTAACCGCCACGCCCCAAACCGTTGAAAACGACATCCTTACGGGGAAAATCTCCCTGGAGGACGTTGTCCTTCTCGTTTTTGACGAGGCCCATAGGGCGGTTGGCAACTACTCCTACGTATTCATCGCCAGGGAGTACCTAAGAACTGCCAGGCACCCGCTCGTCCTCGGCCTCACTGCATCCCCGGGAAGCGACGAGGAGAGGATACGGGAGATAATCAGGAACCTCGGGATAGAGCACATCGAGATAAGGACCGAGAGCTCTCCCGACGTCAGGCCATACGTGCAGAGAATGAGCTTTGAGTGGGTGAAGGTCGAACTCCCCGGCATCTACAAGGAGGTGCGGAAACTTTTGAGGGAGATGCTCAAGGAGAGCCTCAAACCCCTCGCTCAGTTCAAGCTTGTCTCCACTTACTCGCCGGATATATCGAAGAGGGAGGTTCTCCAGGCCGGTTCAAAGATAAACCAGGAGGTCGCGAGGGGCAACTACGAGCTCGGCCGGCTCAGGATGTACCAGGCGAAGGCCGTGAAGCTCCAGCACGCGATAGAGCTGCTCGAAACCCAGGGGCTAACCGCGCTGAGGGCCTACCTCAAGAAGCTCCGCGAGGACAAGAGGACGAAGTCGAGCAGGCAGCTAATGGAAGACCCCCGCATGAGGAAGGTTATATACCTCCTCGTCCAGGCGAAGGAGCTTGGCCTCGACCACCCGAAGATGGAGAGCATGCTAAAGCTGGTTAAGGGACAGCTGAAGAAAAAGCCGAACTCAAAAATTATAGTCTTCACGAACTACCGGGACACCGGGAGGAAAATCGTTGAGGTTCTCCGAGGGGAGGGAATAACGGCCGAGCGCTTCATCGGTCAGGCGAGCAGGAGCAACGACAGGGGCATGAGCCAGAGGGAGCAGAAGGAAGCCCTTGAGAGGTTCTCGCGCGGCGAGTTCAACGTTTTGGTCGCGACGAGCGTGGGTGAGGAAGGTCTCGACGTGCCCGAGGTCGACCTCGTCGTATTTTACGAGCCGGTGCCCTCCGCAATAAGGAGCATCCAGAGGCGCGGACGAACCGGGAGGCACAGGCCGGGAAGGGTCGTCATCCTGATGGCCAAAGGAACCCGCGATGAGGCCTACTACTGGAGCTCAAAGCGTAAGGAGAAGGGGATGTTTGATGCCATAAGAAAGCTCGCCCGGGAGCTTGAGAAGGCTCATCCGGGGAGGGGTAAAATAAGAGAAAGGACAGCGGAGCGTGTTGAGATGCCCTCAAAGGGAAGGGTAACGTCCCTCGATGAGTTCCTGAAACCGAAGGAAAAGCCCGGGAAGGTTGAGAAGAAGGTGGAAAAGACCGAAAAGCCCGCGCCTCCCGGAGAGGGGGTCTACGAAAAGCTCCCGATAAAGCCGGTCTTCGTGAGGAAGCCCAAGGGTATAGTCGTTTACGTCGACAGTCGCGAGCTCAGGAGCGGCGTTCCAAAGCACCTGAAGGAGCTGGGGGCGGAGATCGAGGTCAGAACCCTCGATGTTGCCGACTACGTTGTGAGCGAGGAGGTCGGGATAGAGAGGAAGAGCGCCAACGACTTCATACAGTCCATCATCGACGGCAGGCTCTTCGACCAGGTGGAGCGATTAAGGAAAGCCTACGAAAAGTCGGTGATAATCATAGAGGGCGAGCTTTACGGCATAAGGAACGTTCACCCAAACGCTATCAGGGGAGCAATAGCGGCGGTGACCATCGACTGGAGCGTACCGATACTGTTCTCGTCTGGAACGGAAGAGACCGCCCAGTTCATTTACCTCTTGGCGAAGCGCGAGCAGGAGGAGAGGAAGAAGGAAGTTCGCCTCAGGAGCGAGAAGAAGGCTTTGACCCTCGCCGAGAGACAGAGGCTCATCGTTGAGGGCCTCCCCTACGTCTCGTCCACACTCGCGAAGAGGCTCCTCCGGCACTTCGGAAACGTTGAGCGCGTTTTCACCGCCACGGAGGAGGAGCTCCAGGAAGTTGAGGGGATAGGCAAAAAGAAGGCGAGGGAGATAAGAAAGGTGATAACGGCACCCTACGTTGAGGACGAGGACAAAGCTTAAGGCCGGGTTCTGTGGAAATTAAAGTGCCCCCGGGAAACCGCGGGGGATGAGCGCCTCGGCGAGCCGTGATTCCCCTTCGCTCCCCGGGGGCACACTTCCTGTTACCTTGTGACTATGGCGTTCACTCCCGCTGCAGCTAAGGTGAGCAGCTCGAAAACCTTGTAGGCTTCCTCAAGGTTTCTGGCCTCGAACTCTACGGTTTTTCCATCCACGCGCCTCACGAAAGGCAGCAGTTCAGCCGTGTCCGCCATGTCGCTTCTGAGGAAGCGGACCTTAACGTGAACGTGTTTCCTCGTCACGAGCGGCTTTGCCTCTCCCCTCCTCAGCCTTTCGACGGCCTCGGCAACGCCGTCCCTCAGCATCGTTTTTATCCTGCCCATCCCTGGGCTCTTGGCGGCGTAGCGCGAGGGGGACTCTTTGAAGGGGACGCCGACGACCCAGGGGGTGAAGGCTTTGACGTCCGTTTCTATCAATCTCTTATCGCCACCGACAAGAATCGCGGGAATTCCCCAGCTCCCCAGGAGGTAGGCGTTGAGCAGAAACTCGCTCACCTCGACGCCGTTGATTTCAAGCCTGTCCACGCTCGCCCCGCTGTACGTGTGGTCGAAGGTCGCTCTGTCCGTTCCTGCCTTGGCGTGGTATCCGAGGAAGAGCGCTGCGTCGCTCCCCTTTGCAAAGGCCACCATGCTGAGCGGTCTCGGAAAGCCCCTGACCAGCTCGACGTACTCGGGCATCTCCTCCGGAAGGATGTTGACCATCGGCCCGTGGCTGTCGGCTACGATGATCTCGTCAAAACCGTTTTCGTGCAGCGCCTCGGCCGTGACCTTCACTATCTCCGTCGCTATCTTCCTTGCCTCCGGGTACAGGGCGCCCTTGACGAACAGGTGCTGCCGGCTGACTATGTACGGCAGGCCCTCAAGGTCGAGGGATATGAACGCACGCATCGACATCACCACGATAAAAATCGAAGCGATAAAAGATAAGTCTTGTGGTGAGCGATATAACCGACGGGAATATAAGGAACGAAATTCGATAATTCCCGCTCATGAAAAGGGTTATATAGGCCTTTTTTCATAAAATAGAGTGGTGATGGGTATGCAAATTGTTGAACTAGACATTAAATTGCCCTACGACGGAAGGGGAAAGATTCTGGGCCGTCTTTATGAAAAGGTTAGGGGTAAGATTCGGGACATACACTTCTTCCCGCCCGATGCAAAGGGCATCAGTGAAATCAGGATGGAGATAGTGGAGGACGATGCCCCCAGGCTCCTCTCGGAGCTCAGGAAGATAATCAAGGACGGAAAGATAACCTTCAAAGTCCTCTCCGAGGCCTAACCCTTTATCCCCTTATTGAGCTCTTCCAGCTTTTCTCTGGCCTTCTCAAGCGAACCCGCCTTCTCAATAGCCGTCCCGGTGACTATTATATCCGCCCCGGCCTCGATCGCTTTTCTCGCCTGCTCCCCGGTTCTTATGCCGCCCCCGACTATGAGGGGAACGTCTATAACCTTCCTGACGAGGGAAATCATCTCGGGCGGAACGGGCTCCCTCGCCCCGCTTCCCGCCTCCAGGTAGACGAGACGCATCCCGAGGTACTGGCCGGCCAGGGCGTAGGCCGCTGCAATCTTCGGCTTGTGTCTTGGGATTGGCTTGGCGTCACCTACCCACCCCACCGTTTCTCCCGGTTCGACAATCAGATACGCCATAGGTATGGGCTCTATGCCGTAGCGCTTAACTGTGAACGCCCCCAGTGCCTGGGAACCGGTTATGAAGAACGGGTTGGTTGAATTGAGCAGGCTCATGAAGAATATGGCATCCGCGTGCCTGCTTATTCCCCCGTGGGAGCCGGGAAAGAGTATTGTGGGAAGGCCTGAGCTCTCTTTTATGGCTTTCACAACACCGTCCAGAACGTCTCCCTCAGCCCCCGTCGAGCCGCCTATCATTATCGCATCCGCGCCGGCTTCCTCACTCATCCTGGCTATCTCTCCGGCAACGTCGGGGGTAACGTCGTCTGGGTCAATGAGAACAAAGTGGAGTTTTTCCCTTCTGAGCTTTTCATGGATGTACGACTCGACCCTTCCCAGTTCAAGCTTCATTTTTCCCACCGAATTCTATAGCTTCCTTCCCGCTTTTAACCCTTTTCCATTTCAGGCGGAGATTTTCGAGTATTCCGACTAGGATCGCGTCCGGTTCTTCCTCGAATCTGTAGAGGTTCGTCTCCACCTTAACGTCACTGGCACCGAAACCTTCCACGGCCTCTCCGTGCCTAGAGACCTCGACGGAGAGCTTCTCCTCAAGCCTCTCTCCGCTGGGAATCATGTAAGCCCTCAGGAGTTCTGCATCCCTAAGGAGGAAGTCTATGTGCCAGTGGAGCTTTTTGTCTTTTTTGAAGTGCCTGGCAACCCGTTTCTCAAGGGAGTTCATGGCGGAGCCGACGTAGACGTAGTAGCCCCTCCTTAAAACGAACCTCCTGCCCTTTGTGGCTATCTCCATCTCATCAGGAAGATGGATAACGAGGAAGTACGCACCCTTCATGGGAATGACTCTCACTCAGGGTTTATAAACTCATGACCTAACTCTTTACCGGTGTGACGTATGGACGAAAAGAAAAAGAAGCGCCCCATTGACGAGTTTGCCTGGCAGGAGTACGACAGGGACGAGTTCGAGGAGCGCTTTCCGGCTCTGGCAAAGGAGCTTGAGGAAGAGGGCGTCCCGATAGACGCGTACAGGACGAGCGAGAAAAAGGCGATTGCAGAGGAGGATGAGATGCGGGACTTCTCTGGCTACAACCCAACGATCATAGACTTCCTCAGGAGATGCGAAACGGACGACGAGGCACTTGAGATAATCAACTGGATGGAGGAGCGCGGTGAGATAACCCACGAGATGGCCAAGGAGCTCCGTATAACCCTCGTCCAGAAGGGTGTGAGGGCTTTTGGTTCCAAAAAGGAGTGGGGATGGTACGAGAGGCACAGAAAAAGGGAATGATTCAGATGTTTCCTATCCTTTGAAGGACCATCCCCTCTATCCGTATCGGCTCCGTTCTCCTAGCGAGGACTATCGCCTGATCGAGCCTCGCCTCGCTCTCGGCGTGTATGGTGAACAACGGGTCGCCCTCCTTGACCTTCTCTCCAACCTTGACGTAGAGTTCTATTCCGGCTCCCTTGTCCTCGGGAGCACCTGCGGCCCTTGCTATTCCCGTGATGGCCCTGTTGTCTATTCCGGTTATGTAGCCGCTGGTTGGTGCGGTGAAGGTGTATGTCTTGTCCCCGACGGGTATCTCCTCGGGCTTGATGTCCGGGTTCCCGCCCTGCTCCTCTATAATCTCCCTCATCTTCTGGTAGGCCTTGCCGCTTTCGAGAATCTCCCTGGCCATCTTCTTGCCCATTCCGGTCGGTGCAACTCCGCCCATCTCAAGGAGGATGCCGGCAAGCCCCGTGGCCTTCTCTATCAGGCTTCCGGGCCCTTTGCCGGTCATGAGAGCTGAGAGGGCTTCCCTCGCCTCCAGTGCCGGTCCCACGGTGTGGCCTATCGGCTGGCCGCCGTAGGTTATGGCCACCTCCACGTACTGGCCGAGCCTTCTGCCGAGCTCTATGAAGTCCCTGGAGAGTGCCCTTGCCTGGTCGACGGTCTCGACCTTGACTCCCTTGCCGGTCGGGATATCGATGAGCACGTACTGGCTCCCCATGGCGTATTTCTTGGACATTATACTGGCCAGCATCAGACCGGTTGGGTCGATACTCAGTGCGCGCTCGGCCTTGATTGTTATGTCGTCCGCCGGAGCGAGGTTCAGGGCGCCGCCCCAGACCATACAGGCGCCTATCTTCTCCACTATACGCTTTATCTCGTCGAGGGAGAAGCTAACATCCGCGAAAACCTCGACGACGTCCGCCGTTCCGGCGGCGCTGGTTATAGCCCTTGAGCTGGTCTTCGGTATCGTCAATCCGGCGGCGGCAACGATGGGCACGACGAGTATGTTGGTCTTGTTTCCGGGAACGCCGCCGATGCTGTGGACGTCCATTATGGGCTTCCTGTCGATGTCGAGCATGTCGCCGGTCTCGGCCATCGCTATCGTCAGCGCCGCTATCTCGTCCATGTCAAGGCCGTTTATCTCAAGCGAGGTGACGAAGGAGCTTATCTCGATGTCGCGGAGCTTCCTGTCCACGATGTCCTTTATTATTGCCTCTATCTCAACCTTCCTGAGCTTTTCTCCGCGCATCTTCTTTTTGATGTAGCGGACGCTCTCCGGAGTGCCGCTGGGTATTACAGTGACGACCTCCCCCTCCGAGAAGCTGTGGAGCCCGAGTATGTCCTTGCTTATACCTATCTCGCCCTCCTTTACGAGGTTGCTCACAACAACACTGCCATAGACCGTCTTTTTGCCTGCCTCGATCTTCACTAGGTCGTCCGGATGCAGCTTGGCCTTTTTGGCTTCCTTCTCATTTATGAAGACAGAATACCTCCCGCTGTACATGTCGAGTATCCTAACCTTGGCCTTCATTTCTATCCCTCCTTTTACACACGAGTTCACACTATTGAACAGAAGAGTACTTAAATGTTTTCGACTGGTTGGCTGTTAAAGTGAGCGAAACTGTCCATAGAGCTTGGCAGAGAAATGTAAAAAGAATCAGCTGCTGATGCCGTGTCCATACTCAGCAACGGTCAGCACGTCTGCATGGAGTTCGCCGGTGCTCAGAAGAGCCCTCACGATGTCTGGCACCACCTCCCTCACAGCCGGGGGGAGTAGTCCCTCTCCTCTGATGTAGTACCTGATAACCTCACTGAGGGGGGCGCTTACGAGTCTCCCTTTAAAAACCCGAACAACCTTGTTATCCACCTCGACTATCCTGTCCGGATAGCCGAGCCTAACCTTCATAGCGCCCCACCTCCAGATTAGGGTTAATGTAGAAGGCCTTTTAAAGTTTAACGCTACAGAAATGTTTAATAACAAAAGGATTAGAAAAGCTCAGAGGTTCCTGACTTCCTCGTCTATGGACTCCTCAAGGGTTTTCTCCCACTCTTCTACGTCGAAGTCAACGAGCTCGCTCTCAAGGTCCTCCTTGAGGCTGGTGACACGCCTCTTGAGGGCGCTCTTGGTTTCTTCGTCGTAAACAACGTAGTACGGGTTGCTCTTGGCCGAGTAGTAGAGCATGAGGAGGACGATGTTGAGCACGATGAGGATGACCACTATCCCGTAGAGCAGTGCCTCGGCCATTACCTCTTCCCTCCAAACAGCGCTTTGAACACCCTCTTTATCGGGCTCTCTGGCTCGGGTGCCTGCCACCTAATTCCTGCGAGCTTGGCTGCGAGCTGCTTGATCGCTATGGCCGCCGGGCTGGTCGGGTTCTTGATGACGAGCGGCACACCATAGGCGGAGGCGCGCTTGACCTCCGGGTCTTCGGGTATCATGGCGAGAACCGGCACTTCCAGGATGGCCTCTATCTCCTCCTGGGTCAGCTCGGTCTTCTCATTTGTGACCCTGTTGAGTATGGCTCCAAGCGGGAGGGTTCCGAGCTTTTCCGCTATGAGCTTGGTCTTGAGAGAGTCCGTAATGGCCGAGATCTCCGGGTTGGTGACGATTATCAGCTCCTTGCCAATGAGGAGCGCCGTAACTGATGTCATCTCAAGGCCGGCCGGGGCATCGATGAGAACAAAGTCAGCCATCTGTCCGATTTCCCTGATCAACTGCCTGAGTCTCTCTGGCTTGGCCTTTTTGATCTTCTCAAGGCTCAATCCACCGGGAATTACCTTGACCCCGGCGGGACCCTCGTAGATTGCATCCTTGAGATCGGCCTCCCCTGCCAGAACATCGTGGAGCGTTATTGGTATATCCTCCATACCGAGAACAAGGCTGAGATTTGCCATGGTTATATCGGCATCCAGCAGGATGACCTCCTTTCCAAACTGGGCCAGGGCAACACCCAGATTGGCAACAGTCGTTGTTTTACCCGTTCCACCTTTTCCCGATGCAAAAACAATTGAGCGACCTTCCAAAGTTAACACCCCCGGTATGAGCGGTGACCGCCCTTTCCTATAAAGCGTTTCTGAACTTTTTTAATTTTATCCGGAGTACTGCTTTTGTGTGTATGAAGTATGCAGGCAATGCTTTTATTTTTTGCGGTTCATCCAGAGAGAGAAAAGAAAAAATGGAAGAAACGCCATTCACGCTTTACTCTTGCTTGGCTTCATCCTTGGCTTCCCTTTCGGCTTCATCCTGGATTTCTTTCTCAAGTTTTACTCTGGCGACCTCCGCGGTGTCGGCAAGACTCCTGAAAAGCTTCAGCATCTCCATTGGCAGCGTGAGGACGATGACGTTGCTCTTGTCGCTGGCGACGTCGCTTATGGTCTGGAGCGTCCTGAGCTGGAGTGCCATTGGATGCTGGGACACTATCTCTGCCGCGTCGCGGAGCTTCTCGGCGGCCTGGCGCTCGGCCTCTGCCAGGAGTATCCTTGCACGCCTCTCACGCTCTGCCTCTGCCTGCCTTGCCATCGCCCTCTGCATTCCGCTCGGAAGCTCAACGTCCTTTATCTCGACGGTGGTGACTTTTATTCCCCACGGATCTGTGGCCTCGTCGATTATCTTCTGGAGCTGGAGGTTGAGCTTCTCCCTCTCGCTCAGCAGTTCGTCGAGGTGCGCCTGACCGATAACGCTCCTCAGCGTCGTCTGGGCTATCTGGCTTGTCGCCATTATGTAGTTGCTGACCTGTGTGACGGCCTTGACCGGGTCTATGACGCGGAAGTAGACGACCGCATTTACCCTGACGGGAACGTTGTCCTTGGTTATGGTCTCCTGAACCGGAACGTCGAGAACCCTTGTACGCAGGTCAACTATCACTGCCTTTTCGAATATCGGGATTATGAAGAACAGTCCTGGTCCCCTGGCCCCGACTATCCTTCCAAGGCGGAATATCACTGCCCTCTCGTATTCCTTGACTATCTTTATGGCGCTTGCCAGTATAATCAACACAAACAACAAAACAATGGCCAGTACTATGGTGCTAGCCGCTATGGCCATTCACACTCCCTCCTTCCTTTCTTCAACTCTTTCAACTATAAGGGTGAGCCCTCTGACTTCAACAACCCTGATCCTATCCCCGACCGGGATTCTGCTACCATCTCTGCTTTCCGCTTTCCACAGCTCTCCGTGGAGCTTGACGACCCCCTCGGGATCAAGCTCCTCAACGACCTTGCCGACCTGACCCACAAGCTCTTCCCTGCCCGCTTCAGGTTTCTTCCTGTGTGCCTTGACCACGGTCGCCGCGCCGAAGAGGAAGAACAGTCCAAGGAGTACCGCGGTGACGATGATGGCTATTCTGAGTATCGAGTACGTTTCGCCGGTCACCAGGTATTCACCCCCGTTTCCGCTGAAGAGCATGATTCCACCCAGTATGAACGTTATGACGCCCGCCACGGTGAACAGACCAAATGTCGGCGTCAGCGCCTCGGCGATGAAGAATATCATGGCCAGGACGATGAGTATTAATGCCGCGCTGCTGTATCCAAAGTATCCGAGGCCTATTAGGCCGAGAACTAGCATTATGGCTCCTATTGTCTCAGGGACGTGCCAGCCGGGCGTGAGAAAGCCGAATATGAGCCCGATAAAGCCGATGTTGAGGAGGATGTACGCTATCGTTGGGTCGGTTATGTACTTAACGACGGTGTCCCTGAAGGAAGGCTCGATGTACACGACCTCCGCATCCTTTAGGTGCAGGGTTACTCTCCCCTTCCCCGCCACGGGAATTTTGGTCTCCATTCCGTCGGCCTTCTGGAGGAGCTCGTCAACGTTCGTCGCGATGACCTCGATAACGCCGTATTTCAGGGCCTCCTCTGGGGTCACGCTTCTGTCCTGTGTTATGAACTCCTCTGCCAGGGTTTCGTTCCTGCCGCTCATTTTCGCAAGCTCTCGGAGGTAAGCTATGTAGAAGTTCGTTATCTTTGGCGGTGCCTCCACTATGCTCCCGTTCTGGCCGTAGCCGAGTATCGGTCTGCATGCCCCTATCACCGTGCCGGGGCTCATCGCTATCAGGTGCGAGCTGAGGGCTATGTACGTCCCGGCCGAGGCGGCCATTCCGCCAGATGGGTAGACGTAGATTATAACCGGGACCTTGGCGTTCTGGATTCTCGTGACGATGGCCTGCATCGCATCGGCGCGGCCACCGGGGGTGTTGAGCTCAATTATTATTGCCTCTGCGTTGTTCTTCTCCGCTTCGCTGATGTACCTGTCGAACTGGTCAACGGTGTAGCCGGTAATCATGCCGTCAACCTTGGCCACATAGACCACGTTGTTCTGGGCATGGACGCTCGGAAGGAGCAGGGCAAGCATCAGCAGGGCAACCAGGGCAATCTTCAGTCTCATCACTACCGCCTGATAATAATACTACTGAATGGTTTAAATCTTTTGCCTGTTCTCCAAAAGTGATTTATATCTTGGGCATCAATCTCTTAATATGAGTTTGAAGACCCTCGCCAAGCTCTACCGGGTTGCCAGGGGCGGTGAAAAGGTTGGGCGGGCATGGAAGCTCGTGAGGGAGGCCGCCAGATATTCCAGCCACGAGCCGTACTGGGAGTTCCTCAAAAAGAACTTTGATGTCCGCGCGGAGGATGTAAAGGACGCCCTCCGCTTCCTCGAAGAAAAGGGAGAACTCCAGATCAAACGCTCCATTGATGGGAAGAGGCTCTACGTCTCGACCCTAAAGGATATAAGGGAGAACCCCGTTAAGCTCGACCGATGGCTGAGATTGACCTGAGTAAGACCGTGCACGAGATGATACGCAACGGAACGTGGAAGTTCGAAGGCGGGGTTTTCTACCAGGCTTTTGAGAGCGGTATCGCCGGCTACGATGGGGAGGACTTCATCTTTCCGGACTCATGGGGCAGGGGAGAACGGAAGTTCGCGAAGGAAAAGCTGTCCTTTGTCCTCGGCCTCGATACGGATCTGGATCCCTTTTACGCCGAGATAAGTGATTCCCCCTTCGCATTCCTCGCCGAGGAGTTCAGGGGCCTGACCATACCCGCCGCCCCGAATCCCTACCAAGCGCTGGTGGAGGTAATAGCCCAGCAGCAGGTGAACTTTGAATTTGCCCAGAGGACGATAGCGAACCTTGTGAGGCTCGCGGGCAGGCAGGTTGAGGATTTACACGCGTTCCCCACCCCTGAGAAGATAGCGTCTTTGAGTGAAGAGGAGCTAAAAAGTACCAAGCTCGGTTATAGGGCGGGCTACATAAAGTCCCTGACGGAGCTGTACCTTGCCAAAAACCTCGACCTCGAACTCTGGGACAGGGAGGTCGAGGACTCCATCAAATACCTCACGAGGTTTCGGGGAATAGGAAAGTGGAGTGCCGAGCTCTTTCTGGCCTATGGGCTCAGAAAGAACGTCTATCCGGCCGGAGACCTCGGGCTCAGGAGGGGGATAGCGAAGATTTTTGGAAAGCGGGTGAAGGAAGTCAGGGAGAAGGACGTCCGCGAGGTCATTGAACCCTACGGGGAGTGGAAGGGGCTTCTGGCCTTTTACATCCTCTGCTACGACAGAAAGACCGAGATGGAGAGGAGGAAGAGATGAACAAAATCAGGATTGTCCTGCCCAGGGAAAAGTTCAAAGCCCTTCGGGGTAAGGATATTGCCTCCCTCCTCCACGAGAGCCTTCCAAGGGTAGAGGATACCCTGAAGGCCGAGCGCGAGGAGGTTCTGCTGGAGAGGACAGCCAAGCTTGAGGAGAAGCTCATGGAGATGGAGGGGGAGATAGAGGAGCTCAGGGAGTTCTACGAGAAAGCCCTGAGGGACAAGGAGTTCATGATGGCGGAAAGGGGGAGGCTCAGAAAGGAAAACACCGCCCTGAGGGCGAAGGTCGAGGAGAAAAGGAGAGAGCTTGAGAAAGTTCACGGATCGTGAACAAATCTTTCATGGAGTGTGAACGAAAAGTTCATAAATCATGAACGAGAGCTGGTAACATGCATGAGCTGATATCAACTCCCGAGAGAATCAGGATTCTCAGGTACGCACTTGAGCGCCATAGGGTAGGTGTTGAAGAAACCGCTAGGGCAACGGATCTGAGCAAAGGACTCGTTTCCAAAACTCTCCACCTTCTTGTGAATTACGGCATAGCCGAGAAGTCCGGCAGAGGTTTCAGGATACTAAACGTTCCCAAGACCCGCGAGCTTAAAAGGTTCATCAACTTCATAACCCTATCCAAAAAGCTGGAACCCCTGAAAGATGGGTGGGTTATGGCCCTTGGGATATATGGGAGCTTTGCGACCGGAGAAAACACTCCCGAAAGTGACCTTGATGTTTGGGTCTTCGTTGAAAGGCCGAGCATAGCCAGATCGGCTTCCCTAAAGAGGGAGATAGAAAAAGCAACCGGCAGGGAGGTCAACCTCCTTGTCCTCACACCGGAGAGAGTCAAAAAACTTAGAGCCAGCGATCCGGTCTTCTATTACTCGCTCGCATACGGCTCGATGGTGATATGGGGGGAGGAACTTGAACGGATTCGAGGGATGTATCGACCGAAACCTGCTAAGAAGGGTTCCCCCATCCGAGGAGAAAGGATGGCTGAGCATTAAACGCGCTGAAGAGTGGCTTGAAGAGGCGAGGAGGAACCTCGCCTATGGTTCATACCGGACGTCCCTTATGGCGTCATACATGGCCATGTTCCACGCCGCCAGGGCGATTCTCTTTCGCGACGGCTGGCGTGAGAAGAGCCACTACTGCATAGCCCGTTACTTAGAGGAATTCTACGTTAAAAGCGGAAAGCTGGAAGAACGTTGGGTTGAACTCTTGGACAGGATGAGAGAGTTGAGACACGAGGACCAGTATGACATAGTCTATGAGCCTGATGCAGAAGAGGTTGAAGAGGCAATCAACATCGCGAAAGACTTTCTGTCGCTCATGAAAAAACTCTTGGAGGAAGAGGCATGAAACTCATCATTAAGCCCGAAAAGGGCTTCGGAAAGATTGAAGTTGAGCTAAGCGAGGGACTATGGGGAGAACTCAAAAGCCTCAGCGAGAGATACGGAGTCCCCGTTGAGAGGATAATCGAGATAGCCCTGACCGGCGAGTTCCGTGAGCCGAGGGGAAACCTTGAGGAGCTTGAGAGGAAAGCAAAAGAGCTTGAGGAAAAGACATGGGAGCTGGAGAGGGAGTACGCTCCGCTCCGTTTCAAGGCCTACGGCCTGAGCGAGGACAACAAGATACTCGCCATCGAGCTCTCCGGCTTAGTGGCTGAGAACAGCCAGCTCAAGCGCTTCTTGGGTCTTAAGCCGGAGCGCAACCCCGAACTGAGAAAGCTTATATCCTACTACCTCCAAGGTTGAACCGCGGATGATGACAGCGAATTGCACCGAGCGCCGTGATGACGAGGACTGGCCCTGACGCCGTCCCGGACGGGCAGTGACGATTCCAAGACGGGCTGAACCGCTCTGCGGTTGTGACGTACCCTATGAGCGCCGAGCCCGTCCGGGGCGTGAATACTCGGGCATTTTTGTAGCTTCCATCCCTACAGTTAACCAACCGAAAGTTTTTTTATACTGCAAGTTGTTTACTTATGTTGGTGGTGTAAGTGAGACGTAAGAAAATTGTTGTATTGGGTCTCAGTTTGCTGGTAATATTGCCGGTCTTTTGGGCAATTTTCAGCACGCCGGTTGAGGCGAGCGACTATGAGGAGGTCAAGGTTGCATACTACCGAACCCTGCCGTTCAAAAAGCCGGAAGCTAAGGTCCTCATTTCGAGCAAAGGCGTGAACACGGTTACCGTCCTTGGTATGCTCCCAAACGGCACGCCGGTTGACCTCGGCACCTACGCAGGCAGGGGTTCGATTATGCTGGACTACAAGCGGATTGAGAGATACCTTCAAACCTGGGAGGAACACCTCAAAAAAACCGGAACAGACCCGTCCCTTGTGAATCCTGGAGTGGTTCTCCTCGGCACGAGCCATGGGAAGAGTAAGCTTGGATATTTTGTAAAAGGTGTACCTCTAAATCTTGAAGAAGTTCTAAAGCGGAGAAGCTTCAGGGTTTCGATTGCCAATGACTTCCGCCCCCTGTTCTCCTCCAAAGAGCATAAGCAGCTAAAACCTCTTGAAGCTAGTGCAACCACTGGAAAGACCACTGGAGCCAAGTCTTTCCCACCGGGTTCTTTCCCGGAGGAGTGCTATCCCGGCCCCTACGGGACTTCGGTGTGCTTTGACTGGGTGCTTGAGGAGGTTTACGACACGGAGGACAACACGGTAATACCCCTCGCCGCTGCCTTCTTAAACGGCGACGTGGGCGAGATTGATGATGTATATCTAAGGGAGCAGTTCCAGTCGTCCAGGGTTTTAGGCGTGGAGATAGGTTTCTCGGCAGTTGCGGCGGTTGACCGGAGCGGTACAGGGGCAAACTACGAGGCCCAGATAGCCGGAATGGTGTACACTCTCAAAGGAACACGCCTGTGGCTTAATAAAGTGGTGAGAATTAGGGGAGAGGACATAAGGAGGCCTACCGTGGTCGGAATCGGAATAAAGGGTGACATTGCCCTAGCTAAGTACAGGCTCTACCGTGGAAAGATCCCTCTCAAAACCACTATGTACGTTGTGATGGCCCAGCCCGAAATCAGGAATGGGAAGCTGATTCCGGTATGGGGTAAGGAAGAGGGGGCACCATCTAGGTACGGTGGGATGTTCAGAAGAGCCATGTACTACATAGAGCGCTACTGGAAGCCGGGTTTTGCCGTTAAGTCAAAAGACTTCATTGAGGTCAATAACCTCGAAGTTTCACAGAGCGTCTCTACGCTACCGCTCTTCAGCGTCGCCGCGCCGGTGCTTCCAAGGCTCAACGGTCCTCTGGGAACCGATGTCTATCCAATACTGCTTTCCGCTGGTGTTGGGGTGACCAAATACCGCTCGGAGTATGCCTTGGTGGGGATTACAGTGGGACTCAAACACAGATACAGAGAAGTTTCTGGTACCTTTTACAAGAGCCCGGTTCGCTTTGAGTACAGCGGAAACGAGTACTGGCTCAGCTCGATGTATGCGGACGTTACGGTGCTCCCGTTATCGAACCCCGGATGCAATCCGCGTACTGGAATTTGTCCCAACGATAGGGAAACTCCAGAAAGCTAACTTTTTCTTGTTCTCCTTTTTCGTCTTCTCTTTGGAATCAGCCTCACAGGACTGCCGCAGTCCGGGCAGGTTCCCTCCGGCGGCATCTCTGAGAAACGCTTCCCGCAGCCGATGCAGACGTAGTTCCAGCGTATTACCCGCTTAATTCCCTTCTTGAGGGTTCTGAACTCTATTCCAAGGATCTTCGCTATGTTCTGGAGATTGTAGTCGTCGGTGAAGAGGACTCCCCTGAGCTCGTACGCTAAGGCAAGAATCTCAACGTCTGCCTCGCTGAGTTCGCTTAACTCACCGGTCTTCCTAGCCGCTTTCATCACGGCTTCAATGCTCTCCAGGGATGGGGACAGAACCCTCACCTTTCCTGCGCTTATCAATCCCTCCAGAAAAAGCCTCGACTCAGGGTCTTTCACCTCATCAACGACCTTCGGCGTCGTAACGCCCTCGACATCGAACCCCTGAATAAAGACGGCCGCATCGATAACCTGGACCTTCATGGCCTAAACTCGGAGAAACCCTTTTTTAGATTTCCGTCGAAATGAAGCCGGTGGTGCGGATGAAGGTTGACCTCAACTCCGATCTGGGCGAGAGCTTCGGGAGGTACAAGCTGGGCCTCGACGAGGAGGTCATGAACCACATCACGAGTGCCAACGTCGCGACCGGCTGGCACGCCGGCGACCCGCTCGTAATGAGAGGGACTGTGAGGCTCGCGAAGGAGAAGGGAGTTGCCGTCGGGGCGCATCCAGGTTACCCCGACCTTCTCGGCTTTGGAAGACGCTACATGAGGCTCACCCCTGAAGAGGCGAGGAACTACATACTCTACCAGATTGGAGCCCTGTACGCCTTCGCCAGGGTGGAAGGCCTCGAACTCCAGCACGTCAAGCCCCACGGCGCGCTCTACAACGCGCTTGTAAAGGAAGAAGAGCTCGCGAGGGCCGTCATCGAGGGGATAGCGGACTTCGATAGGAACCTGATATTCGTGGCACTCTCCGGCTCAAGGCCGGCAGAAATAGCCGAAGAGATGGGGGTTAAGGTCGCCCACGAGGTTTTCGCGGACAGGGCATACAACCCTGACGGAACGCTCGTCCCGCGCTCGAAGCCGGGAGCTGTAATCCACGAGGAAGGGGCGATAGCCGAGCGAGTGGTCTCCATGGTCAAGGACGGTGGTGTTAGGGCGATAAACGGGGAGTGGGTCGAGCTGAGAGCTGACACCATCTGCGTCCACGGCGACAACCCGAGGGCGGTTCAAATCGCGGCCCGCATAAGGAAAGTCCTTGAGGAAGCGGGAGTGAAGGTTGCCCCGATGAAGGTGGTGGTGCGGTGAGAACATGCGGCCGACGATAAAACCCGCCGGCGACTCTGCCCTTCTCGTCTCCTTCGGTGAGGTCATAGACGAGAAAATAAACGGCAGGATTCATTCCATAGCAAGAGAAATAGAGAAGGTCGGCTTCGAGTGGCTGGTTGAGGCTGTTCCGGCCTATTCGTCCCTCCTGGTGATCTATGACCCGCTAAAGGCCTCATATACTGCGGTCGAAGCCTCGATAAAGCCGCTACTGAACGTGGAGACGGGGACCTTTGATGGCAGGCTCGTCAAAGTTCCCGTCGTTTACGGCGGTCAGTACGGCCCGGATATAGACTTCGTGGCAGAACACAGCGGCCTGAGCGTCGACGACGTCATCGAGATACATTCCAGACCGACCTACCTCGTCTACTTCTTGGGGTTTCTCCCTGGCTTCGCCTACCTCGGCGGCATGGATGAGAGGATTGCCGTACCGAGACTCGAAAAGCCCCGCCTGAAGGTTCCCGCCGGCTCTGTGGGGATAGCGGGAAAACAGACGGGTATATACCCCCTTGAAAGCCCAGGCGGCTGGAGGCTCATCGGCAGGACTCCTCTGAGGCTGTTCAATCCATTAAAAGAGCAACCAACGTTGCTCCAGCCTGGGGACAGGGTCAAGTTCGTCCCGATTGACGGGGAAGAATTCGTGGAAATCTATAGAACCGAATGGGGGGAAGGGAGTGATTGAGCTCCTCAAAGTGCCATCACTGCTCACCGTTCAGGATTCCGGCCGCTTCGGCTACAGAAAGCTGGGAATCCCCGTCGCCGGAGCGATGGATGACATGAGTGCAAGGCTGGCAAATTATCTCGTTGGCAATCCCGCGGACGCGCCGGTTCTTGAGTTCCTCCTCGCCGGGCCGACGGTAAGGTTCAACGCTTCCTGCGTCTTTGCCGTTGCCGGAGACGCTGAGGTGAGGCTCAACGGTGTGCCCGTAGAATCCTGGACGAGCCACTGGGCGAAGAGGGGGGATGTCCTTGAGGTCGGTACTTTGAAGGGAGGGCTCTACGGCTACATAGCCTTCGCCGGTGGCATTAAGTGCAAGCCGCTCCTCGGGAGCTGCTCGACCTATCCGAAGGCGAACCTCGGAAGGCCGCTGAGGGCCGGCGACAGACTGGCTGTGGGATACGCAGTACTGACTGGGAAGGAGGGCAGATCCCTGCCCGAGCCCCTGCGTCCCGACTATTCCTCCAGCGAAAAGACCGTTCGCGTCGTTCTCGGGCCGAATCTCGACCACTTCACCGGGGGTGGGATTGAGACCTTCCTGAGCGAGTCCTATACCGTGACTCCCGAGTCCGACAGGATGGGCTACCGACTCGATGGGAGAGCCATCGAGCACTCGGAGAAGGGGGCTGGGATAGTGACCGACGCCATACCGACCGGTGCGGTTCAGGTTCCCGCCAGCGGAAAGCCAATAGTGATGCTCCGCGATGCCCAGACGACCGGCGGTTACGCGAAGATAGCCGTCGTTTCGACGGTGGATCTCCCCATCGTCGCACAGAGCCGGCCGGGCGAGAGGCTGAGGTTCGAGGCAGTGAGCGTAGATGAAGCCCGGGAGCTTCTGATTAGGCGCGAGAGAACCCTTATGGCAATCAGGGACTTCCTTGACGGGAAGATGCGCGCGTACAGGATGAGAACGGGGGGAGAAGAGCTGGTTGCATTCACAAAAGTGGAAAGAGAGGGTTAGTCCTTCCTGCGCATGACCTTAACGACCTTGTAGGTCTTGCCGTCGCACTCAACGTCGCCGAGGACTTCTATTATTTTTACGCTGTCGCCGTCAAAGAGCCCCTCCTGCCGGAACAGGTCGGCCTTTTCCTTGTCGCTACACTCCGCGAAGTGGAGCTTAATCACCGAGCCCGCTATGGCCAGCCTTGGCTCTATGGCAACTTCAACGCTCGGCTCGACCACCTCGACGACGCGAACCTTGCCCTCGTGAAGCGGACAGGAGTGGGAGGGCATGCTCCTTACCCGGAGGATTTTATACCTCCTGCCGGGTTCGAGGTTTCCGACGCAAACTCCTGCGAGCTTGCACGTCTTGCACGGCTCTGCCGGGCCGTAATATATGAATTCGACTCCAGGTCTTGCCAGCTTTTCCCCAACTAACGTGATTATTGCCATTCCAAACACCTCCGTAGTGAGTGATGATCCTCAGATGACTCCGGTGATTTTAGCGGCCTTTTCGGCGGCTTCTCGTGTGAGGCCGTCCTTCCCTAGGATCGTGTACCTCTCGGGCCGTATCGTATGGGCGATCGTCAACGCCTCGATTATATACTCCGGGTCGATCCCAAGCTCGTATGCGTTAGTTGGCGCTCCGACCTTCTTTAAGGTTTCCCTAATTTTTTCCCACCTGAGGCCGTGGAGGTAGGCCATTATTATCGTCCCAACGCCGACTTGCTCGCCGTGCAGGGCCGGTTTCGGCGCTATGGCATCGAGCGCGTGGCTGAAAAGATGCTCTGCACCGCTTGCAGGCCTCGAAGAGCCCGCTATACTCATGGCCACGCCGCACGAGATGAGGCCCTTCACCACCTTTCTCACGCTCTCCTCGTTGCCGAGGCGTATTATGTCTGCGTTCTTTATCACCATCTTGGCGCTCATCAGGCTCAGCGAGGCCGCGTACTCGCTGTAGTACTCGCCCTTTATCCTGTGGGCCAGCTGCCAGTCCTTCACCGCCGTCAGGTTGCTTATCATGTCCCCCACTCCGGCGGCCAAGTAGCGGTAGGGGGCGGTCTTGATGACCCTGACGTCGGCTATCACCGCCACGGGCGGCACGGCCTTGACGGACGTCTTGGTTCCGAGGTCTCTGATGGATGCATTTGCGCTCGCTATTCCGTCGTGTGAGGCCGTTGTCGGGAAGCTTATGAAGGGAACCCCGGCTTTAAACGAGGCGAGCTTGGCGACGTCTATGATGCTCCCCCCGCCAACTGCTATGAGCCAGTCAGCGTTACCATCCCTAATTTTAGCGAGGGTTCGCTCAACCTCTTCCATGCTGGCCTCCCTGATCACCAGCGCGCTCACATCGAACGACTCCCGGAGGCTCTTCTCAATATCCTTTCCGGCTATCTCTTTAGTCTTCGGCCCATAGAGAACTAGGGCCCTCTCGCCCAGACCGAGCCTCTTCGCGACATTAACGGCCTCTCCCCTCAGATTTTCGCCCAACAGCACCTCTCTGGGCAGCTGCATCAGATGCATCTCAACCACCGTCCTAATAACTATGGGTGGGAAAAGCTTTAAGGCTATCGGAACAACGGTCTATGGTGGTAGAATGGGGCTCTACGAGTTCTTTTACGAGTACTTCATCAGGCCGATACAGGAGAACCAGGGTTACAACCCGGTGAACACGGTTGTTTACGCTGTAATCCTGGGTATAGCCGTGATACTCCTCTACAAGATGCTCAAGCGGATGGGGATAAAGGTCGACGACCGCTTCTTCAAGGCGCTCATTCCGTACATAATCCTTGGCCCGCTGATGAGGAGCATGACGGACGTCGGGATTCTGCCCCGAACATACCTGACTGTCAGCCCCGGCGGCTACTTTGTCATAGCTACCTTTGCAATAGCCTCCCTCTACGTTGTCTGGAGGCACTGCCAGGGCGAGACGCTCTACCCCCTCTACCGGGACTTCGGGTGGGTTCTGCTAGGCGGGCTCGTCTTTGTCCTGGTCATAAACTTAGGAAAGGTTGACTTCAACCCAGAGGTCTTCAAGTACTTCATTCCGGCTCTGATAATAGCCGAGGCTTTCATATGGCTCGTCTCGAAGAAGCTCGCCCTCGTTAAGGACAACTCGCTCCTCTTCTACACCCACTTCTACGACGCTACAACGACGTTCGTTGGAATCCAGTTCCTCGGCTTCTGGGAGCAGCACGTCCTCGCGAGGTGGCTGATGGACACATTCGGGACGCCGATGGTTATATACGCCGAGAAGTTTCTGATACTGCTGCCTATCGTGTGGATACTGGATAATGTCATGGAGGACGAGGATCCGGATTTGATAAACTTCGTGAAGCTTACGATGTTCATTCTCGGCTTTGGGCCGGGAACGAGAAATCTGCTGATAATGCTTATGGGTGGTTGATATGGAGATTCCATGGAACGAGGTTGCCCTCGAAATGGCGAGGGAGGTTGAGAAGGAAGTAATGCCCCTCTTCGGCACTGCAAAGGCCGGGGAGGCGATAGGAGAGAACGTCAGCGGGGACGTTACCAAGTACGTTGACAAGGTGGCTGAGGACGTTGTTCTGAGCAGGCTTCAGCCATTGGGCGTTAACGTCGTCAGCGAGGAAATAGGCTTCATAGACAACGGGAGCGACTACACGGTCGTCGTTGACCCGATAGACGGCTCCTACAACTTCGCCGCGGGGATACCGATATTTGCCTTCAGCTTTGCGGTCTTCAGGAGGAACAAACCCGTCTACGGTGCGATATACGAGTTCGTCAGAAGGACGTTTTACGAGGCCCTTCCGGAGGAAGGTGCCTACATGGACGGAAGGCCCATAAGGGTCAGAAAACCCGAACGTGGGAAGGAAGCTCTGAGCTTCTACACGCGCGGCAGGTGTCTGGGCCTAATAGAGAGGGTCAAGCGGGTCCGGGTTCTCGGGGCCATAGCGGTCGAGCTGACGTACCTCGCCAAGGGGGCCCTCGACGGCGTCTTGGACATAAGGAACTACGTGAGGACGACTGACATAGCTGCCGGGGTGCTCATAGCCAGGGAAGCCGGGGCGATAGTCACCGACGAAGGCGGAAGGGAGCTGGAGCTGAGGCTCGATGCGACCACCAAGACGAACGTCATAGCCGTCAACGACCGCTACCTGCTCGACATGATTCTGGAGGAGCTGGAAAATGAGCCTTGAGGGTTACTTCCACCGCTACGGAAAGGCGACCTTTACCCTCTTTCTGATAAACGTCTCGGTCTACGCCTTGGAGTCAATACTCAGCGGAAACCCGTTCAGCATAAGTATCGAAGTCCTGGCAAGGCTCGGTCAGTGGAACTACGCCGTCCTCAACTACGGCTGGTGGTGGCAGCTGATCAGCGCGATGTTCGTGCACGTGGGCATACTCCACATAGGCTTCAACATGTACTTTCTCCTGATGATGGGCAGGCAGCTTGAGGGAATCCTCGGGCCGAAGCGGCTCGTCATGGTCTATCTCGTCTCGGGTTTGGCAGGAAACCTGCTGACGCTCTTCCTGCTGCCTGCCAACTCGGTCAGCGCCGGCGCGAGCGGCTCGCTCTTCGGCATAGTTGGGGCGCTGATACTCATAACCGGCGTCGTCGGAGGGAACATGCAGGCCGCGCTGATAAACGCCTTCGTGCTCTTCCTGATAAACAGCCTGTTGCCGAGCGTCAACGTCTACGCCCACCTGGGCGGACTGCTCGTTGGAATGGCCATAGGCTACTACTACGGCCGGAGGATCAAGAGGCACCTGATGGCGAGGATGTACGGCTACGAATGGTAGCTCCTCCCCTGAGCAGGTCGTTTTTAATATTTTCATCGTCATGCGCCAAAAGCGGTGCCGTGAAATTTTGAGGTTCCTGTGATGATCCGGGGCAAGAAAAGTTTTCTGGTGCGGGGGCGGGGATTTGAACCCCGGAACCCCTACGGGACGGGACCCTCAATCCCGCGCCTTTGACCAGGCTCGGCAACCCCCGCGTTGCCAAAGTATAACGCTCGGAGAGGCTTTATAAAGTTTTCCCTGCCCCCTTTCCGGCCTCTGACCAAAAAATTTATAAAGCAACCTCCCGTCTATGAGTTCGGGTTGAGGGCCGGTAGCTCAGCATGGTTAGAGCGCGGGACTCTTAATCCCGTGGTCGGGGGTTCGAATCCCCCCCGGCCCGCCAGACCGCGTTTCTTCTCGACGCGTTCCGTTTGAGAAGGGATGCGTTTGAGTAACGTATAGGAGTTAGGAAAATGAGTTTTGAAAGCTTAGGCTTATCCGAGGCCACGTTAGTGGCAGTCAGGCAGAAGGGTTTTGAGACCCCAACGGACATCCAGAGGGAGGTCATTCCGCGTCTTCTATCGGGCGATGTGGATATAATCGGCCAGTCCCAGACGGGGACGGGAAAAACAGCGGCATTTGCACTCCCCATAATCGAGGCCATTGACCCGAAGATAAAGACCGTTCAGGCGATAATCCTCACCCCGACAAGGGAATTGGCACTCCAGGTGGCGGACGAGATCAAGAGCCTCCGCGGGAGAAAGAGGGTTTATGTCTACGCGGTCTACGGCGGCCAGCCGATAGGGCCGCAGATAAGGGCGCTTGAGCGGGGCATCCATGTTGTCGTTGGAACCCCCGGCAGGGTTCTCGACCACATAAGGCGGGGCACTCTTGATTTAAGCGGCGTTAAGTTCTTCATCCTCGATGAGGCAGACAGGATGCTCGACATGGGCTTCATAGACGACATAGAGGCGATTTTCAGGGAGACGCCGAGGAGAAAGAGGGTGCTGATGTTCTCGGCGACGATGCCCCCGGAGATTAGAAAGCTCGCGAGGCGTTACATGGGAGACTATGAGGTGATAAGCGTCAGCAGCGATGAGCTCGTGCCCGAGATGGTGGATCAGGAGTACATAGAGGTCGTCCCCGCGAGGAAGTTCACGGTCCTGAAGAAGATCCTCAGCGACGACTTCTACGGCATAGTCTTCTGTGCCACAAAGAGGGAAACCCGGGAGCTGAGCGAGAAGCTCAGGAGGGCTGGCTACAGCGCTGAGCCACTCAACGGCGACATGAGTCAGGCCGCTCGCGAGAGAACCTTCCGGCGCTTCAAAACAAAGCGAACGCGGATTCTCGTGGCAACCGATGTCGCCGCGCGCGGCTTGGACGTCCGGGACATAAGCCACATCGTAAACTACTCCATTCCCATGACAGCTGAAGACTACGTCCACAGGATAGGCAGAACCGGCAGGATGGGCAAGAGGGGCAAGGCGATAACCTTCATAATGCCCGGCGAGTTCAGGAGGCTGCGCTACATCGCCCAGCAGGCGGGCGTCGAGATACGGAAGTCCGAGCTCAGCGAGGAGATTCCGAGGGAGTACCGCGAGAGGTACGAGCACGGCCGCCCGAACGCTTACAGGAGAAACGGGAGAAGGAACTCCCGCTATTCTAAGAACTCCCGAGGTAGATGGTGAGGACGAGATCCTCGCCCTCTATCCTAACCTTTATCCAGACCGCGTCGCTCTTCTGGACGTAGCCCGCGAATTCCCCGTCCGAGAGCATCTGGGATAACAGCCACTCGGCGTACTGTTCGTGGAAGAAGGGATGGTAGTAGTCGGCCAGGTTGTAGTAGGTCACCCCCCACGTCCAGCCGGCTCTGTACCCCCTTGGGAGCTTCCCGTCGGAGAGACTGGCCAGGGATTCGTCGGCCTTCAGGCCAAACCCCTCGTAGAGCAGGTTCATCATCGAGACCGCGAGGTTCCTCGCGTCCCCCTCGCCCATGGTGTAGTCCTGGTTCAGGAACTCCTTCCCGGTGACGACGCCGAGAACCTTCACGTTGGCCCTCTCCTCCCCCGGTGTTATCTCGTAGAGCGTGGCGTTGATTATCCCGCTCCCCTGCCGCTCCCAGTAGCGGTAGTAGGCGCCCAGGTCCATGGGCGGAAGGTGCTGGTCGAGGGCGAAGTACCAGCCGTTTATCTTTACTAAGGCCGTCGCGTGCCCCAGGTCGGTTAGGTTTATGGCCATCGCGTAGACCGGCGAGTAGTTCATGGCCAGGAGCAGGGCATCAGTGAGAACGGTGTAGTCGGTGCATATCCCTGTTCTCTTCATTATCGTCTCGTAGGGGGTCTGAATCGTGTTGTTCTGTCCTTCGACGACCTCCTGCCGCCCGTCGGGGTATATTATTACCTTGGCGAAGGGCTGCTTGGCCTTCTCCCAGTCGTAGCTCAGCCACCCCCCTTCCCAGGCGAGAACGTTCCAGGCGCTCTGGGTCAGGTCTTCGCCCTTGAGCTCCTCCGCGAGGGGCGATATGACCTCAAGCTCTTCTCTGCTCAGCATGCAGGGGAGGGCGTCCCTGAGGATGTAGCGCCAGAGTATCCCCGGACAGTTCAGTTCAGCGTCACTTGCCGGAAGGGATACCGTCGTGTTCTCCCACTTCACGAGGGGATTCGTCCAGGTCGCAGGGGGCGTGGTGCTCGACGTTGGGGTCGATGAGGCCGAAACTCCCGAAGTCGTGGGTGGGTGCTCCGTACTTCCGGGCGTTTCGGTCGCTGGAGTGGCCGAGAGGCAGCCGGCAACGATGACCATTAACGCGATGACAATTGCCGTGGGGACTCTTCTCATCATGAAACTGACTCGGGTAAGGTGCTTATAAACAACTCCCCGACAGAGAAGCACCGGATTCGTGCCCATCGAAAGATTTAAAAATGCCCTCCTGAAGGTATAACCCGGGCGCTCGGGCAGTGCCGGGGTAGCTTAGCCTGGTCAGAGCGCTCGGCTCATAGGGCCGCTCCCCTTCGGGGGAGCCTGAGAAACCGAGAGGTCCGGGGTTCAAAGCCCCGCCCCGGCACCATTGAAACTTTGCGCCGCAAAGTTTCATCAAAAGGTTCTGACTGTTTATGAGGCAGGTTTTATAGTTCGTGCACGTTAAAACAGGCGATTTTGCTACGGGTTTATTCCACAATTACAGTCCTGCGGGGTTTCACTCCCAACAAGGCGTCCTCCGGACGCCAGAATAAACATTCGTTCATCACCCGCTGGCCCAGAACCTCCTCAGGTAGAGCCTCATCCTCGCCCGGTCAACGGGCCTCATGCTTTCGCGCATCCAGTCCGGCAGGTCCTTCTTTATCGAGCTCCAGAGGAGGCGGTAGTCGAGAACTATTATGGACCCCTTCTCCTCTGCGGAGCGGTGAACCCTTCCCGCGGCCTGGACGAGCTTCCTGTGGGCGGGGAGGTAGTACCCATAGTATCGTCCCTTCCCCGGGAACTTCCTCTCAAAGTATCTTATCTGGGCCTGAACCCTCGGCGTGGGCCTCGCGTAGGGTATTCCCACGAGCACGACCCCGTTCATCTCGTCGCCGCTGTAGTCCTGCCCCTCGC